>NZ_JVOR01000006.1:0-1944 GCF_001054715.1 Acinetobacter sp. 243_ASPC
TACCTTTAAAGGGAAATATCATCCCACCAGATCTATAGCCCATAATTATTAATTTATTTTTGATTAAAAATTTATCTTATCAAAAATTAATATTTTCTAAAATTAACATAATACGCCTTATGCGAAGTCAATTTGTTAACTTAGTTTAAATCAATACCTTAATTAATTTTACTCAGCCCGATCAACCCAGATCTGGCTTTTTTATGGATTCTTCACGTTCCACGCCTAGTATTTAACCATTGTTCCACAATTTTGATTAGCTACAGTCAACAATGCTCTCACCCATTCGGTAAGAAAAAGCGACTGAGAAAACCTCTTTTCGGCTGCTCTGGTTCTACGTGCTCTGGCACTGGAATACGCTTATTTTCTGTTTCGACTGGAGTAGTCAATCCGTCATCTTTCGGCTCGGGTTCTGACCGAGGATCTGTTGCTATATCTTGAGCAAATTTCTGATCGGTAAACGTAGTCATATTGGATTGTGGGGGCTTCATTTCAATCAGCGTCAGCAGTGTATCTATACGAGCGTTTGCTTTAGCTTCACGATCTTCGGCTTTTTCTAACTGTTTTTTTAGAAAATCAATTTGATTTTTGAGTTCTACAACTGTTTTATCAGTGTATTCAGATGTATTTTGATTTTGTATTGCAGGCGTATCGATACGTTTTACTGGTTTTACTCCAAAAGGTTCTCCATAGACACGAAGAAGTTCTGAAAAATCTATAAAACCATCGTGGTCACGGCTTAATACACCGTTTTTTATATCTTTATATAGTGTAGCTCGAGATTTTTTATACAGAGTTGCAGCATCACTAACACTGTATTTTGTAGCTGTATTCATAGTGTATTGCTGTGTATTTTGAAAACGTATTAAAGAATACAATATGTGTATTCCTCAATACACTCAAGCTTTAAAGCCTAAATTCTTTAGATGAGGCAAAAACCGTTTTTGTTGTATTGGATCTCTTAGCATTTCTTTGATTTTTACGGCTAGGCTCTCATAACTTTCATTACCACTTGCTAAGTTTGAAAATTCAGGTAGTCGTGAAAGCTGATTGCCAAACATATTGATTTGAGCATCTGTCATTTGATGGAATGCTGTTTGGGGCGTTGTAGTTAATTCTTGTTGAGATGACCTAACTTTCGATTTAATTCTGAATTGAATGTCAGTGATAACTCGTCCTTTTTTGAATTGGTCATAGTCAACGGTAATATTAGTGTGTTTATTGATTTCACTTACTGCTCTGTCTAATACGTTTGATTTAAAGTTAGACATTGTTGAATATTCAGTCGCGTCAAGACCTAACTTTGATCTAAGATCGTTAATACTATATTTCTCAGTTTTTGCCACATTTAACCATTTAATTAATAGCTCATAGAGTCTTATGCTATATTTACTTCTAAAATCAGATACTTGCTCTATATGATATTTGGTAAATTGTTCGCTTAATCGGCTAATTAAGCTGATAACTTCGTTGCTAAGGTATAAAACAATAAGGCCATTAGAATCTACATAGGTCACTTTGTTTACCCAATTTGCTGTAGTAAGAGCCTCTAGGCCCTTATATCTATCTAAATAACTAAATTCTCTTCTTTTTAGTGTTTTTGCTGCCTCTCTGAGCAAGCCATAAGCATTATTGCTATCCACTTTAAATTGATGAATGTAATCGCTTACAAGCACTTCGATTGGTGTATCTGGTGTGAGATTAGAAGATTCTCTGGCTCCAACTATGGCCAAGAGCATAATACGTTGCTCTATGAGTGATAAGTTAAAAGAAGCATCGATAAGAGCATTATCTTTTACAACTAATTTATTGTTATTTGTCATGATGTGGAGCTGATTAATTCATTTAACTAGGTTATATGTCATATATTTTAAATAGTCAATAATCTATCTATTCATATACCCCTTAAACCTATCTTTATAACCCCTTAAACCTATCTTTATA
>NZ_JVOR01000007.1:0-92181 GCF_001054715.1 Acinetobacter sp. 243_ASPC
GCCAAAAATGTGGCCTCATCCCATGTCCATATTTCAAGTAGTGAAATATTATCTAATCCATGTCGCGGGTTGAAGTCCGGAATTGAAGCTATTTTTGCAAAACTGTTCCACGGGCAAATGAGCTGGCAATCGTCACATCCAAAAATACGATTACCAATACCAGCTCTTAATTCTTCAGCAATGATGCCTTTATATTCAATGGTTAAATAGGCAATACATTTGCGTGCATCCAGCATATACGGTTCGACAATCGCTTGGGTTGGACAAATATCGATACAGGCGGTACATGAGCCACAATGTGCTGTGGCAGGCTGATCAAAGGGTAATTCCAAAGAGGTAAATAGTTCACCTAGCACAAAAAAAGAGCCAGATTTTTTATGAATGAGTAGGGTGTGCTTGCCCGTCCAGCCCATTCCGGCACTCTCCGCCAGTGATTTTTCAAAAATTGGAGCAGAATCGGCAAACGGCCGAGATTCAAACTCACCAACGCGCGCTTTAATGATTCCGGCCAATGTTTTAAGGCGCCCACGCATGACCTTATGATAATCGCGCCCACGTGCATAACGCGCAATAATGGCCGAATTGGGTTGATCGGGCACATATCGAGGCTTGGGGCTTTCCACCAGATAATTCATGCGCACACAAATAATGCTTTTGGTGCCCGGCACCAGTAGGGTTGGGTCGGCACGCTTATCGAGATTTTCTGCCAAATAATGCATATCGGCATGATAACCACGTTTTAAATACTCTTTAAAACGTGGCATTTGGTCTTGAGCATCTGGTTTAGCGATGACACAATCAGAAAAACCCAGCGCTAAGGCCTGCGATTTAATCCAGCTTTTGAGTTCTTCTGGATCATCTTGGGTAAGGGGAATGCTGCCATGCGGCTGATCAAGTGGCATAAATTAAAAAATAACGGAGAATTCAAAATGCATGCAGCAGTTTATCACAGCCAAGAGATCCGAGCATGGGAACAACGATGGTTCCAAAAGCAAAATTCATCGCTCGGGCTTATGCAACAGGTTGCATGGTCAATTTACAATAAATTAGATCATTTCATTCAAAAAAATAGCCTAAGTGTTCGTAAGATCGCGGTTTGGTGTGGAATGGGGAATAACGCAGGTGATGGTTATTTTCTGGCGGCTTATCTTCAGCAAGCGGGTTATCAGGTTACTATTTTTGCTGCCCCGGCAGGTGAATCTCCAGATCTTGCGCAGGCCGTACAAACTGCGCGTAGGCATCAGCTTAATATTCATTCATCTTTCGATGTACCCGATGTATATGATTGTCATGTCGATGCGCTATTTGGTCATGGTTTAAATCGTAACCTCGACTCAGACTGGCAGACGGTGATTAAGCACTTTAATCAGCTTTCGGGGTTTAAAGTGGCGATTGATTTACCTAGTGGCTTAAATGCAAATACGGGGCAGTGCTTACCTATAGCAATTAAAGCCGATATCACCTATACCGTGCTTGCCCACAAAATAGGACTGCATACAGGGCAAGGTTCTGAGTTCTCTGGACAAGTTGAACTGATTGACTTGCTTCCACCTGACATTTCGTTGCGAGCGACCGCACTTTTAAAGCCTGCCAAGATTATATTGCCTAAACGCCAAGCCTTTGGACATAAGGGAACATATGGCCATGTACTGGTTGTTGGTGGCCATCGTGATATGGGCGGCGCGGTGATTATGGCAGCAGAAGCAGCCTTTCATGCTGGCGCCGGAAAAGTGACTGTGGTTTGTGATGCGACTCATCATGCTGCTATTTTGGCACGAGCGCCCAACATCATGATTAAAGACATTCAAGCTTTAACTTCAGATGAAATTCTGACTTTACTTCAGCAAATCGATTCGGTTTGTTTTGGTATGGGGCTTGGCCGTGATGAATGGTCAGAAAAACAGTTTATGAAATGGTGTTCTGTATTACTGAAACGCACTGAATTACATCTAGTCATCGATGCCGATGCACTCTGGTTTTTAGCTGAACACAGTTTCACATTTTCACAAAACGTATATCTCACCCCTCATGCTGGCGAGGCGGCGAGATTACTAAATACTTCTGCTAAAGAGATCGAACAAGATCGAGTGACTGCCATTGAGCAGCTTTATCAGCGATTTTCCGGACAATGGGTACTTAAAGGTGCTGGTAGTCTTATTTTGGAGCCAGATCAGCTCTGGATCTGTACAACTGGCAATGCCGGCATGGGCACGGCGGGTATGGGGGATGTACTGGCAGGTATGATTGCCAGCCTGAAAGCACAACTCGATACACATATTTCGTTATCGGATATTGTGACTTTACACGGACAGGCAGGTGATCGACTGGCGCAATCGGGCCAACGAGGGATTCAGGCGCACCAAATGCTTGATGTGATCTATCAGGTCGTTAATCCTTAGATTTCATTTTAACGACGTCGGCTACTGTATCTGCTGCGGCCTCTGGCCATACCGCCAAGTGCATTGAGCACTGCAAATTTACTCATATTGCCCGATGCATGGGCATGGCAAATTGCAGCAGCCAAGGCATCCGCAGCATCTGCTTGTGGTTTGATGGTTAAGCTCAAAATACGCATGACCATCATTTGCACTTGCTCTTTGTCGGCTGCGCCATATCCAACCACCGATTGTTTGATCTGACGTGCGGTATATTCAGCCACGTCTAAATCTAAATTGACCAATGCAGCAATCGCAGCGCCACGTGCTTGACCGAGTTTTAAAGCAGAATCAGGGTTTTGTGCCATAAATACTTGCTCAACCGCAGCTTCGGTTGGGCCATGAAACTTTACAATGCGTTCAACGCCAGCAAAAATTCGTTTTAATCGCTCTGGCATTCCTTGGGTTTCGGTGCGAATCGTACCGGCATCGATAAAACGTAGGTCATTTCCATTTTTTTCAATGATTCCATAACCGGTTAAACGCGAACCTGGATCAATTCCGATGATTAATGGCATAAAAGACTTTAAAAATAAAATAATGCCCATATTTTTACATAAGCGCATGAAAAAAGCTTGATTCTCTTTGAGTCGGTCTTGATACTGCATAAAACCTTTAATTTTTTGAGATAGACATAGTTTTAAATGAATTTACTTCTTATTGTTGTTCTTGGCGCGATTCTGGAAATTGCTGTATGGATTGGCATTGCTCAATTCATTAGCGGCTGGTACGTGTTTTTCTGGTTTATTATCGCTTTTTTCATTGGTTTGAACATGTTACGTTCAAGTGCATCCACCATCATGCCACAATTACAACAAATGCAGATGTCAGGTCAGCTTGGTAACGATCCAGCGGTCAGCAAGAAGCTTGCAACGGCGATGGCTGGCTTTTTACTAATGATACCGGGTGTGATTTCCGATATTTTAGCGTTATTGATTTTAATTCCAGGGGTACAAACATTCTTCCGTAATGCCTTAATGAAAACGCTCGCTAAGCGTCAAGAAGCCATGATGAACAAAATGATGGGTGGCATGATGGGAGGTGCTGGCGGAGCGAATGGCCAAAACCCATTTGAAGATCTCATGCGTCAAATGCAAAATATGCAGAATCATCAGGGTGGTGGATCTCCATTTCAAGATTCAAATGTAATTGATGGTGAAGCGCGCGAAGTGAAGCCAGATCAGAAACAAATCGAGCACAAAGATCAGAAATAAACGATTTTCTGAGTTGAAAAAAAGCTGAATGATATTTTCATTCAGCTTTTTTATTGTCATCAGTTTTATCAGAAGTCTCCTGATCTAATGTGAGACCAGAAGCTTCAGTACCGTGATTGGGTTGATATTTGTTGGGAAGGAGCGCAGTTTGGCGATTTTCAGACTGCTGATATCCACGGCTGCGATTCGCGCGTTCACGGAAACCACCTTTGTTAATAAGTTGAGCCATATGATGAGGTTAATTGCTGCATGACATTTCACATTTTAACAGTTGAAACTTTTTTTCACTAGCCGTGCCAAAAATGTAACAATTTTGGCATTATTGAGTCATTTGATTGAAATGGTTTGCTGTTGAAATATCGTACACATTGTCATAGTATGCAATTAAAGATCCATATTTGGTTCTTAATTATGCAAACGAAACTAGAAAAATAAATCAGCACTAAGACAGGGGGAAGCCCATGCTGTATCAATATCGTTGTGCGTGTTGTGACAAGGTCGTTGCATCAACAGACAAAGAATGTCCTCACTGTGGTTCGCATCATATCCGTAGTCCTTACGGGTGGTGGGTATTTTGCTTAGTGGGTTGTCTAGCCGTAGTGATGGTGGTTAAAACCTTTCATTTCTATGTCGAGGCGCAAGATGACACACCTAATCAGCATACTTTGCTGGACATTTTTAATCATGATAAACCGACTAAATCGAATCAATAACGCGTAATTAAAACCAAAAAAATGTCCGACATGTGTCGGACATTTTTTTAATCAATTACTTAGCAATTAAAGGCCAGATGCATCTTTGAGCACTTGTACTTTATCTGTTTTTTCCCAAGTAAAGGCAGTATCTGATCCTTCGCGACCAAAATGGCCGTAAGCAGCAGTTTGCTTATACATCGGTTGAAGCAGGTTAAGCATACGGGTAATACCAAATGGACGAAGGTCGAAGTGTTCGCGCACCAAGGCCACGATCAATTCGTCATCTACTTTTCCAGTATTAAACGTATTGATTGAAATCGAAGTTGGCTCAGCCACACCAATCGCGTAGCTCACCTGAATTTCACATTTGTCCGCCAAGCCAGCCGCGACAATATTTTTTGCCACATAGCGCCCTGCATAAGCAGCAGAACGGTCAACTTTCGATGGATCTTTACCAGAGAACGCACCACCACCGTGACGTGCCATACCGCCGTAAGTATCTACAATGATTTTACGACCTGTTAAGCCACAGTCACCCACTGGGCCACCAATCACAAACAAACCCGTTGGATTGATGTGGAATTTAGTAGCGGCATGGAACATGTCTGCTGGAATAACTGGCTTGATAATTTCTTCAATAATGGCTTCTTTTAGCTGTGCTTGAGAAATTTCAGGATCGTGTTGAGTCGATAAAACAACCGCATCCAAGCGAACAGGTTTGCCATTTTCATAAGCGAATGTGACTTGGCTTTTTGCATCTGGTCGTAACCATGGCAAAACACCAGAGCGACGAAGCTCGGCTTGACGTTCCATTAAGCGGTGCGCATAAGAGATTGGTGCAGGCATAAGCACGTCAGTTTCACGGCTTGCATAACCAAACATCAAACCTTGGTCGCCAGCGCCTTGATCTTCAGGTTTCTGACGATCTACACCTTGTGCAATTTCAGGTGATTGCTTGCCGATCATGTTAATGACCGCACAGGTTGAACCATCAAATCCGAGATCAGAGTGATGGTAGCCAATACCATTTACGGTTTGACGAACGATCGCTTCAAAATCAACATTCGCTGTTGTGGTAATTTCACCAGCCAGAACCACAGCACCTGTTTTTACGAGTGTTTCACAAGCAACCCGTGCGTATGGGTCTTCTTTTAAGATCGCATCCAAAATAGCATCACTGATCTGATCTGCCATTTTATCGGGATGACCTTCGCTTACAGATTCCGAAGTAAAAACAGCGTACTCGCGCATGAAAGTCCTATCACAGTTAATTCAAAAGACGGGATATGTTACATCGACTTAGACTTCAGGACTAGCTTAAGCTGACTAAAATCAATGAATTTATTTCAATTCATATAAATTTTAATTTATATCAATAGAACTTATAAAGCATAGTGTTTTGTCTAAGTTTCAGTTATACAATAATCAATCTCAGATGAAATTTATGTGAAATCATCCAATTCTTTTCACCGAAGTGTATTAAATCGAAAACTCTATAACTGATTGAAGCTAACAAAGATGTATATAAAGATGAATCAAATTCACTTTAAACAAGATTGAGTGTTTAAATTTATTGCCTTTAGATTCGTTCATCAGATTTGAGTAATTTAAAAATCATCGAGAATCAGTTAATTTTTAGACATTTTGTAGCTGAATTCAAAAAAACAAACATGAAACGTCACTCTAGGCTTTACCCATTCAGTTTTTTTTAAGACAATACTCACAGTTTGAATTCTGATTCATTTCTTCTTCCTTATCAGCTTTAATTTGGATACTGACCTATGACGACCCCTTTAAACGAACGTCGTATTGCAAACGCAATTCGTGTATTGGCTATGGATGCTGTGCAACAAGCAAACTCAGGGCATCCTGGTGCACCAATGGGGATGGCAGATATTGCTGATGTGGTGTGGCGTGAATTTTTAAACCATAATCCAGCAAACCCGCAATGGGCCAACCGCGACCGTTTTGTACTGTCTAACGGTCATGGATCAATGCTGCATTATGCTTTGTTGCATTTAACTGGTTATGATCTTTCAATTGACGATTTAAAACAGTTCCGTCAGCTTCATTCAAAAACACCGGGTCACCCAGAATATGGTTATGCACCAGGTATCGAAACAACAACAGGTCCTTTAGGTCAGGGCATTGCAAATGCTGTTGGTTTCGCACTGGCTGAAAAAACACTAGCGGCTCAATTCAATAAAGACGACTTAACAGTCGTTGATCATTTCACTTATTGCTTCTTGGGCGATGGTTGTTTGATGGAAGGCATTTCACATGAAGTGTGTTCATTGGCGGGTACATTGGGTCTAGGCAAACTCATTGCTTACTATGACGATAATGGCATCTCGATTGATGGTGAGGTTGAAGGTTGGTTCAGTGATGATACTGAGCAACGTTTTAAGGCTTACGGTTGGCAAGTTCTTCGTGTAGATGGTCATGATGCCGCTGCAATTCGTCAGGCAACGATTGAAGCAAAAGCAGAAACTACTAAACCAACCTTAATTATCTGTAAGACAATTATTGGTTTAGGTTCTCCAAACAAGCAAGGTAAAGAAGACTGTCACGGTGCGCCATTGGGTGCAGAAGAAATCAAACTTACCCGTGAAGCACTGGGTTGGAGCGATGAAGCATTTGTTATTCCGCAAGATATTTATGCCGCTTGGAATGCCAATGAAAAAGGTCAAACTTCTGAAGCTGCATGGAATGATGTATTTGCCGCGTATCAAGCAAAATATCCAACTGAAGCAGCAGAATTATTGCGCCGTGTAAATGGTGATTTGCCAGCAGACTTTACTGCACAAGCCGATGCATTTATTGCGCAGGTGAATGAGAAAGCAGAAACAATTGCAACCCGTAAAGCGAGCCAGAACACCTTGCAAGCGTTTGGTCCGTTATTGCCAGAAATGCTAGGCGGTTCAGCAGATTTAGCAGGTTCTAACCTGACACTTTGGAAAGGGTGTGAAGGTGTGCAGGACAACCCGGCAGGAAACTACGTTTACTATGGCGTACGTGAATTCGGTATGACAGCCATTGCTAACGGTGTTGCGCTGCACGGTGGTTTTGTTCCTTATGTTGCAACGTTCCTGATGTTTATGGAATACGCGCGTAATGCTGTACGTATGTCTGCATTAATGAAGCAACGTGTGATTCATGTATATACCCACGATTCAATTGGTTTGGGTGAAGATGGTCCAACACATCAGCCAATCGAGCAAATCGCGTCTCTTCGTGGTACGCCAAACCTCAATACATGGCGTCCTGCTGATACAGTTGAAACAGCAATTGCATGGAAATCTGCGCTTGAGCGTAAAGATGGTCCAACCGCATTGATCTTGTCTCGTCAGAACTTACCATTCCAGTCACGTTCTGAAGCACAAATTCAAGATGCCGCGAAAGGTGGTTATGTATTGGCACAAGAAAAAGGCGAATTGAAAGCGATTATTATTGCAACAGGTTCTGAAGTATCTATCGCGATGGATGCCTATGCACAGCTTGAAGGCGTTCGTGTGGTATCTATGCCTTGTGCAGAGTTGTTCATGACTCAAGATGCAGCATATCGTGAAGCGGTATTGCCTGCGAGCATTCGTGCTCGTGTTGCGGTTGAAGCGGCGCATGTCGATTACTGGTGGAAGTTCGTAGGTCTCGACGGTAAAGTGATCGGAATGACCACTTATGGTGAATCTGCACCTGCAAAAGATTTGTTCCAGCACTTTGGTATTACTAGCCAAGCTGTAATTGAAGCGGTACAAAGCTACTAAGTTTTAGCGCTTTAAAAGAAAAGCCCTTGTTTGCAAGGGCTTTTTTTTTGCCTGTAATTGTGATCGATTGAATCAATAATGTAGCTTTTTGTCTTTTAAAATAAGATAAATTCTTTAGAGCAACTTTTATTGCATTCTCTAAATGTATAATTTAAATAAATAAAATTCAAAATTATTAAGAAAAATTAAATTTAAAGTGTGGTGTTTCATCCATGCAACATATCGTTTTATAAATCAGAATGATTTAAATTGTTGAATGTATAGACTAAATAACATGATTTAAAAGGAAAACATCGAATGAAACTTCAATCATTATCTTTAGGTTTGGCGGTTGCGATCAGCAGTACATTGGCACTTGCAGCGCCAGTAGATTATAAAATTGATCCAACGCATACAGCAACCGTATTTAGCTGGAACCATTTTGGTTTTTCAACACCAAGTGCGAACTTCAGTGACATCCAAGGTGTCATTAAAGTCGATAACGCTAAACCTGCAAACTCATCGGTAGACGTGACGATTCCAGTCAGTAGCGTAAACACCAATGTGCCAGCTCTAGATAAAGAATTCCAGCAAGAAGGCTGGTTTAATGCAGCCAAGTATCCAAACATTACCTTCAAAAGTACTAAAGTTGAAACCAAGGACAAAAAACACTTCAAAATTACAGGTAATTTAACCGTTAAAGGCATTACCAAACCTGTGGTGCTTGATGCTGTACTTAACAAGCAAGGTGAGCACCCAATGGCAAAAGTTCCAGCGATTGGCTTTAATGCAACCACTTCGTTTAACCGCTCAGAATTCGGTATCGGCAACTACGTACCAAATGTGGGAGATAAGATCACAGTCAACATCACCACTGAAGCAACTGCTGCTAAAAAATAAGTAATAACACAATAAATCATTCAAAAAGAGATGCTGCGGTGTCTCTTTTTTTATTTAAATTCATATTTATAAAGACTTATTTTTAAATATTTTAATTATTCCATAAATTGGAAGATTTAAATCCAATTCCCATCATTATGTGATTGAAATCACTATGTTATTGTAAAACTACAACGTTTGTTTGCTTGATACAGGACATGAAAATGAAAAACACCATGAAAGCGCTGGTACTGCAAAATTTTGGTGATACAAAATTTGTAAATACTGAATTAGCGATTCCACAGCCAGAGAGAGGCGAGGTACTGGTTCAGGTAAAAGCTAGTGGTGTAAATCCGATTGACTATAAAATTCGAGAGGGTCTGGCACCGTATGCCATGCCAACATTGCCTGCTGTCATTGGTACGGATATGGCGGGTACTGTGGTGGCTGTGGGCGAAGATGTTCAAAACTTTCAAATTGGTGATGATGTTTATGGGCTGGCGGGTGGTGTACGTGGTCTGCAAGGTTCACTGGCGCAATATATGGCAGTCGATGCACGATTGATTGCACATAAACCTAAAAACTTGACAATGCGTGAAGCAGCAGCGGTTCCTTTAACTTTTTTAACTGCATGGGAAGGATTGGTTGACAATGCCAAAGTACAAGCTGATCACAGAGTATTGGTACAAGGTGGCTCTGGTGGTGTAGGCAGTATGGCCATTCAAATTGCCAAAACTTTCGGTGCCAAAGTCTGGGCTACGGGTTCTGCTCAAAATCAGGAGTTAATTACTTCATTGGGTGCCCAAGCGATTGATTATAATCAATTCACAGCTCATCAAATTTTAGATGAATATACCGCCGGAGAAGGCTTTGATATTGTCTATGACACAGTCGGTGCTAATGTACTCAAAGATTCACTTGGTATGAGCAAATATTACGGTCATATCACCAGTTGTGCCGCGTTTAGTGAACAAAATCTTGCTATAAGTTCACTTCGCTGTGCCACGTTGTCTGGTGTGTTTGTTCTTTTACCTATGCTAACAGGACTTGACCGTGCGCGGCATGGTGCCATACTTGCGCAGGCCACCCAATTGATTGAACAAAATAAGGTTCGTCCAGTTGTGGATGCCAGAAGCTTCAGTATGGAACAGGCGATTGAGGCTCAAAATGCTGTCAAGGATGGCTCAGCTTCAATTAAGGTTGTGGTTGATATCGATCATTTTGACTAATTGTATCTTCAATCACTGATAACGGTATGTATATCTTAAAGTTTATTGCATTTTGGCTATGTTTCAATGTCAGATAAGGCATCGACCAGATAGTCAAATAGTCGTCTAATCCGTAGCGCGGTTGGACCACGTTGCGGCCTATATAGATATACATGCCAGTTGGATGCCAGATCATTTTCTAAAATTTGAACCAATCGGCCATCTCTCAAATGAGGAATCGCCAGATAACCGGGCATATAGCCAAAGCCAACGCCATCGCATACGGCTTGAAATTCTGTATCTAAATCATCGGTACTAAAACGTGGCTTGTTTGGAATATAATTACGACCATGGCTAAAACTCCAAGGCCAATAGCGTCCTGAGTTATAATCAATTAGAGCGGTGAGTGGAAAGTGATCAAGCTCCTCAATGGTCACTGGTGCGCCAACTTCTTCGATGAGTTCAGGGGTACCCACAGCAAAAAAATGGATTTTGCTGACTTCTCGTGCAACATAACGACTATCGGGCAAAAAACCAAATCGTATACCAATATCAATTCGTTCATCGATCACATCGCTATGCGTATCAGTGAGTATGCAATCTATGCGAATTTCTGGATAGAGTTTTGAAAAAGCTGTGACCGCAGGAATGATAAATCGACGACCAAATGATGGAGCAACAGTAATACGAATCAAACCGCTCATTTCATCAGGCGGCGTGCTTGTCTTTTCATTTAAAATCCTTTCGACACGATCAATTGCTTCTCGCGCAGACAATGCTAGCCGTTCTCCATCGGTCGTGATTTTAATTTGACGGGTATTTCGATAAAACAGAATTTCACCACGTTGTTGCTCGAGTTCTTTAATAGCACGTGTGACAGCCTGAGGTGAAATTCCCAAGCTTTTGGCTGCTTCCTTAAAGTTTCTGGACTCGGCTGCCGTACAAAAAATACGCAACATTTCTAATTTGTTTTGCACGTAAATGAGCATCCTTTATTAGTTAATTCCAAATTATGGAATTCTGAAAGCACTTTATCTTCATTTATTTTAATCGATAATCTTGAAATACTTAAATCCTCTGATCAAACGAATACATAAAAGGTATGAGCATGAACAACATTGCAAATAAAGTGGTCGTTATTACAGGTGCCAGTAGTGGCTTAGGTGAAGCAACAGCGTTGCACCTAGCAAAACAAGGTGCAACACTGGTGTTGTCTGCACGCCGAAAAGACCGTTTAGATCAACTGGTCGATACCATTGTTACAAATGGAGGCCAAGCAATTGCTGTCAAAGCTGATGTTACAGTTCAAACTGAAGTACAAGCGCTCATTGATACTGCTATGAATACCTATGGTCGTATTGATGTTTTGGTGAATAATGCTGGGCTTATGTCGATTGCACCAATGAGTTTGACCAAAACTGATGAGTGGGATCGGATGATCGACATCAATATCAAAGGTGTTTTGTATGGTATCGCAGCGGCCTTGCCAGTATTTCAAAAACAAAAATCAGGCCATTTTATCAATATCTCTTCTGTGGCAGGAATCAAAGTCTTTAGCCCAGGCGGCACAGTGTATAGTGGAACTAAATTTGCAGTAAAAGCAATCTCTGAAGGCTTAAGACATGAAGTGGGTGGCGATATTCGTACCACCACGATTTGTCCGGGTGCTATCGATAGTGAACTAAAATTTGGAAGTTCCGATGAGCAAAGCGCAGAAACTGTGAAAGAATTTTATAAAATGGCAATTCCTGCCGACAGTGTTGCACGTGCAATTGCCTATGCAATTGAACAGCCTAAAGATGTCGATATCAATGAAATTGTGCTACGTCCAACACAGCAAGATTTTTAATACTATTTAGTTTTACAAAAAATAAAAGCCTACTCATGATGAGTAGGCTTTTGAATCTTTAACACAGAATGATTTGAATGACATGATCGCACCTCGTGATCACAGTTCCTTTAAATGCATACCATCTTGATCTTATAAAGCTTGGCAAAACAAGGTATGATAACGCGTTTTGCATAACAACCTTTTGGAGATCCCTGAGTGGAGCGACCGACAATCAGCCCTGAACATTTACAGGAAGCAGCAGAAAGTTTAAGCACAATTCG
This sequence comes from Acinetobacter sp. 243_ASPC, assembly GCF_001054715.1. Classification (NCBI taxonomy): domain Bacteria; kingdom Pseudomonadati; phylum Pseudomonadota; class Gammaproteobacteria; order Moraxellales; family Moraxellaceae; genus Acinetobacter; species Acinetobacter sp. 243_ASPC. The sequence continues at coordinate 12,287 of NZ_JVOR01000007.1, forward strand.
TGATTTTATTCGTTTTGGTGTGACTGCATTACGTCAATATGATGCTCATTTAGGACAAGGGACAGAAGATTATTTTGCTGAAAGCTCAGCATTGGTATTGCAAACGTTGTCACTTGAATGGGCGGCAGACTCAGAAATTCTAGATGCCAAATTGCTGCCAAGTGAAAAAGCCGAATTTTTGAGTTTACTCGAACGCCGTATCAATGAGCGTACGCCAACCTCATATTTGCTCAATCTTGCTTATTTTGCCAATAAACCGTTTTATGTTGATGAGCGTGTTTTAATCCCTCGCTCACCGGTAGCAGAGCTGATCGAACAACGTTTTGCGCCGTATTGCCTCGATGAAAATGGTCAAATGCGAGAGGCACAAAACAATCTGCCAGAAAATGCTGCGCCAAAAACACCGCATCGAATTCTAGATATGTGTACAGGTTCAGGATGTATCGCTGTTGCATTGGCTTATGCCTATCCAGATGCAGAAGTAGATGCAACAGATATTTCAAAAGAAGCACTTGAAGTGGCTGCGCTGAACGTCGAACATCACAATAAGCAATATCAAATTGCACTAATGGAGTCGGATCTTTTCGCAAAAATTCCTGCCGAAAATCAGTACGATTTGATTGTCAGCAATCCGCCTTATGTTGACGCCGAAGATATGGCTGACTTGCCAGAAGAGTTTTTACATGAGCCTGAACTGGCTTTGGCAGCAGGTCAGGATGGACTAGATTTAGTGCGTAAAATGCTCGCTCAAGCGGCTGATTACTTAAGCGAAAACGGTCTGATTGTGATTGAGGTGGGTAATTCTGAGTGGGCGATGCGTCAAAACTTTAATACGGTTGATTTCCACTGGTTGACATTCCAAAAAGGTGGTTCGGGAATCTTTGCATTGACTGCTGAACAGTGCCGTCGTCATCAGAAATTATTTCAAGCATCATTAGAGGGATAAGGAAGAAACGTTATGGCAGGGAATAGTATTGGACAGCTGTTTCGAGTCACCACCTGTGGGGAATCGCATGGCGTCGGCTTGATGGCAATTGTAGATGGTGTTCCGCCGGGTCTTGAACTTTCTGAAGCGGATTTACAACAGGATCTTGATCGACGTAAACCAGGTACTTCAAAGTTTGCAACACAGCGCAAAGAGCCCGATCAGGTTAAAATTATTTCGGGTGTGTTTGAAGGTAAAACTACGGGTACATCGATTGGTCTGTACATTGAAAATACGGATCAAAAGTCGAAAGATTACGGCAATATTGCGCAAACTTTCCGTCCTGGACATGCCGATTATACCTATACGCAAAAGTATGGTTTTCGCGATTATCGCGGTGGCGGACGCTCAAGTGCACGTGAAACGGCTATGCGTGTCGCTGCTGGCGCGATTGCGAAAAAGTTTCTTGCAGAGAAGTTTGGTATTGTCATTCGCGGGCACGTAACACAAATCGGAACTGAAGTAACAGAAAAACTCGACTGGAATGAAGTTTCTCAAAATCCATTTTTCTGTGGTGATGTTGATGCCGTTCCACGTTTTGAAGCTTTAGTTACGTCTTTACGTGAACAAGGTACAAGCTGTGGTGCCAAACTCGAAATCGTAGCGGAAAATGTTCCAGTTGGTTGGGGTGAACCTGTATTTGATCGACTTGATGCCGATATTGCACATGCGATGATGAGCATTAATGCAGTAAAAGGTGTCGAAATTGGCGACGGTTTTGCTGTCGCTGGCCAGTTTGGGCATGAAACCCGTGATGAGTTGAGCGCTGATGGATTCTTGGCGAATCATGCAGGGGGTATTTTAGGCGGAATTTCAAGCGGTCAGGATATTCGCGTTGCGATTGCCTTGAAGCCAACTGCGAGTATCACTACGCCGGGTAAAACCATTAATATCGATCGTGAAAATATCGATGTTTTAACCAAAGGTCGCCATGATCCGTGTGTTGGGGTTCGGGCAACGCCAATTGCAGAAGCAATGCTTGCGATTGTGTTAATGGATCATTTTATGCGCCATCGTGCACAAAATGCAGATGTGATTCCGCCTTTTGAGCCAATCGCGCCTTAAGACGCTACTTTAAAAAAACACCTCACACCATCGATGGCGTGAGGTGTTTTTTTATGACTTGTTATACACTTCGATAAAGTTTTTATAGGCGCTTGATTGTTGTCCATCTTTATACATGGCACGTTTGATTGGGCCATGATCGGTATTGATTTGTACTTCAATCGATTTTGCGTTTTTAAATTCAGATAAAAAGCTACTTGGTACCACAATATAGTTACTCGAACGTCTAGGCTCTAAACGATTCACATAACGTAAGACGGTAGGCTGTTTTGGTTTGTAAGATAAATGCTTACCATCAACAATAAAAGTCACCTTTTTGATGTCGTAATACAAATACGAGCTATTGAGGCGAACATCGATTCTTAATTGGCTCTTATTTTCCGGATTCCAGCGTGCACTCATAATCGGGCACTGTTCGGTCGGTTGACACAAAAGCAGTCCCGCCGTTGCCACATCATCCGGTGGAGCCGTATCTTGAGGAACAGTTGCACAACCATGCAATAAAAAGAGTGCTGTACACCACCCAAAAATTCTTTTCATGTTTTTCCTCGTTCATCCAATTTTGAGAAACTTTCGACTTAATCGTCTTTACCTAAAAAATGAAATGGGGTTGATGCTTTAAACTGACTGGTTGCATCTCCCGCATAGACATTTTCCTGATTTTTTCCTAAATTCAGTTTCTTTGTTATACCATCTTTAAAGTTAATCTTTTTTAAATCTATCCAAAAAATATTGGGTGAAAGAGCCGATTCAAAAAAGTACATTTTATGTTTATGGTCAACCACTGTTCGCCATCGGGTCGATGAAATATTCGGTTCTTCTTCAGTATTTAAGCCATAAGGAACAGATACGTTTCTAATCACGCCAAATACAGAAGCAAGACTGGCTTTTGGATCTTCAGTTTTGGGAATGGCATTGATATAAAACGATGCCCGAGCAAATCGGTCAGCTGCACGATTGGTTCCCGGTAAAAATGTTGTTCCCCCTATTTTTTTCCAATATTCATTTAAGGCAAGCTGCTCTTCAAAAATAGGGGAATTGGTCATCACCTGATAAGTCTTACTGTGATGAATCACTTGCTTGCCATTGATATATTCAACAATAGCGCTGTCGCCCGTGGCATCGGAAAGTGACAAATGTAATGTGGTTAGTCTTTGTTCTCCGGGAACTGCATCACTGACAATAATAAACGGCTCTTTTTCTAAAGCTGTAACCGCTTCATTTACGGTTGCAAAATTATCGAGCGCATATTGTGCCCACGCGGCAATGGTTAATTTAGGCTTGTTCGAGGTTTTTTCGTCTGGATATTGTGATTCCACCAGCCACAATAGATTGGCGTTGAGTCCTGCTTCGTTGACACCGTCTGTGGTTGCAACATCATAACCAGTAGCAACAACGCTTCCGTATTTGGACGTCCACTGGATGGAGTTTTTACCTGAATTGCCACTGCGTTTGATACCGCTAGGTAGAATCCACAGATTGGTACCTACATCACTTTTCCAATCCATGGATCGGGCAGTGAGAATATTCTGATTGTTACCTTGATATACCACACGAGTACACGCCTGAGCAGTGTAAGATAAAAGAAAGGTCGAAGATGCAATAACAGAACTCAAAAGTATGTGCTTGAACATAATTTTGTCCTTTAATTCAAACTATAATTTTTAGAATGCGTTAATTTTCAATTAAAATTTAATGTACGATCTGCGTTTAATTACGCAGTCTGTTGTCCTGAATGTACTCGATTTAGGCAATAAAAACGAGTTTAATTACAAAAAGTAAGTTTTTAATTCACTTGGGCTGCATGAGTTCAACTTATTGGCTATCGACTATGATATTTGTCACTAAAATTTAGCCTGTATTGGCATGTCGGATAAGCTACACATCTTGCGCATCCTCATTGATTCGATATGATAAGAATTTCGATATGATGAGAATATTGAACAAACCGACACGGAAAAACATACGCCCAAGTCAGCGTTTTAACTGAAACCAAATCAGGCCATTAAATACACCAGAAGATAAAAACTGCTCAGGCTTATACAGATTGTGGCTAGTGTATGTCGAATAACATAGGCAACCAATATGGTAATCAGTGTGGCAATAAAGTAGGGGTTTATAATGTGCTCTCGAAAGACATGATTATCCATCAGAATAATCGGAACGCAAATCGATGAAAGAATACAAGGTGCAGAATAGCGCAAGGCACGATTAAGCCAGTCGGGAATTTTGATCGGAAAACGAGGTTCTAAAAAAATATAACGATTTAAAAAGACAATTCCCGCCAGTAAAAGCATAAATGTCCATGTCATTCTTTTTTCTCCTTAGATTCAGACCATGCCGCTACGCACATCCCAATCAGTGCAGCAATTAATCCACCCATCAAGATATTTAAATATAGGCTTAGTGCTGTCAGAACAAGCGTGGTGATCACCCCGATCAGAGCATGTCGGTTTTGAATGAGAGGCACAATAATGGCTATAAACGTCGCAACAATAGAAAAATCCAGATGCATGTGTTCAAGTTGTGAAAATGATGAGGTCAGTAGCACACCAAAAAAACTAAACACAAGCCAGCAGAGATAAAACCAGATTCCTGCACCGAGTAGTACACGGTAGTTGTAATGTGGTTGAGTGCTACTGATTGCAAAGAGCTCATCGGTTAAAACAAATCCAAATAATACACGTTTGCCGAAAGATTCATTTTTCACAGATGAACGTAAGTTGAGCGCGTATAGGTAATGTTGTGAGGTGATCAGAAATACAGACAAAACAATACTAATGAGTGGAGCGCCCGCCATGATCATACCAAGTGAAACCAACTGAGCTGCACCAGCAAATACAAAAGCAGACATCCCGATGGCTTGAGCAGGGGAAAGTCCAGCCTGAATCGCCATCGAACCGGCCAGTAATCCCCATGGCAAAACAGCAATGCACAAGGGAGTAATTTTTAAGGCGCCCGTAACTAAATCACGTATATGGGCCAAGTTAAAATAATTCGATATTACATTATTCATCATGATTGGATTTTACATCTGAAAATAACAGTACGATTTTAGCCACCTAAAATTGATCTTGATTGCATAAACTTGCTTATTTTAAACTTCGAATATAACCGCCGGGTGTGATACCGAGTGCATTTTTAAAATGTCGCGTGAAATGACTTTGATCTGAAAAACCGCAACGTTGTGAGACATCTGAAATCGTCAAATCTTCACGTAATAATTTTTGTGCTTTCATAATACGACATTGAACAAGCCACGCATGCGGAGAAAAACCTACATGTTTTTTAAATTGTCTTAAAAAATGCCACTGGCTTAAGTGTGCAAAGCCTGCGAGTTCACCCAGTGAAAAATCATGTTCGGGATGTGTTGCGATCATTTCTTTGCTTGTAAGTATTTTGCTTTTGGCATCACTTAAGCTCAACAATGACGGCTTTGTTTGACTATAGCGTGTAGTCAACCAAGCCATGGTAGATAGAAAAAGCGTTTCTTTAAGTAAAATATTCTGTGGCTGCTCAAGAAGATCAAATAATAATCTGAGTTGCTGGGCAAGACCTTCATCATGAACCACAGCATGCGTAAACCAAGGAATGAAACGCTGGGTAGAAACCAAATCCTGAGTAAGACGGCTCAATAGTTCAGGGGTTGGATAAATTGCTCGATAGCGCCAACCAGTTTCAACAGCCGAAGAACCTGTATGAATTTCATCTGGATTGACTAAAATAATATCGCCTTTGGGCGCAACATGGTGAGCACCAGTACGGAAAAAACGCTGCGCACCATCTTCAATTACACCAATACAAAAGCCTTCATGAACATGACGAGAAAATGTTTGCTGATAGTATTGTGCGCTCAGCATTTCTAATCCACCTAACTCCTTAAGATGCAGATAATGAACCTGTTCACGCGGTCTTCGGGACATAATAAACTTACCTGTAACGCATGCTGTAGAGAATGATAAAACGTGATGGTGGTTTATAGAACAAAATTGCTGCTTTTCAGTTTAAATTTCCAATAAAAAATGATCATGTAGTCGTTAATTTTTTAAAATTAATCAAAGTGTAAAGAAATCTAAGTACTTTAAATAAGTATGAAGGCTGAAAGAATAAATCTGATGAAAAAAGCAAATGTTGCATATCTTGATCAATTAATTGAAGATTTTAAACATAATGGGGAAAAGCCATCCAAGATTGTGATTGGATATAAAATCTATTCGGAGTTGATGAATGATACAACTTTTTCTAATGAGGTTTTGCACTCAGCACTCGATGCCAGTAAGCGTAAATACAAAAAGCTCAAGATTAAAATTAGCCAAGATGAGTTTCAGCTCAAAATTGAATAGCGACGCTGGCTGCAATTAAGCTGAGTATTAAAAGCGCATAAGTGTTTACAAAATCTAAAGCATCACAGTGCAATATTTAGCCATGTGATGTTTTTTTTCGATAGTATAAAAGCCGACTTAAACCAATAAGGAAAATAAGAAATGTTAGGCGCTTGTTTGTGTGGTGCAGTGCAGATTGACGTCGAGGTCAATTCTGAGGAAATTACAGTGTGTCATTGCAGCATGTGTAGAACATGGGGAGGAGGCCCAGCTTTGACAGTTGAATCGACTCAAAAAATCAAGCTTACTGGGCAGCAATTTGTTCGAAAATATGACTCATCGGAATGGGCAGCGCGATATTTTTGCCAGCAGTGCGGCACCAATTTGTTTTACAAGCTGAACGAACGAGAGTATTACAGCATTAATGCCGAATTATTCGACTTAGCTTCCGATGCCAAAATCCATCTTGAGATTTATGCCGATCACAAGCCAGATTATTATCAGTTTCTAACGAAGTCACCTCAAATGACCGAGCAGCAAGTGATCGATCAATTTTCCAGTGACGAATAAAAGATCAGAAATAAAGCTGACTTATACTAGGTTAAGCTGCTTGAGATAATCTAAGAGAATCGAACGTGCCACGTGAGATAAACCTTGAGCATAGCGTGCGGTATCGGCGCGAAGCGCTTGAACTGAAAAATTTCCTTGTCGAAGCTCAGCTGTATGCCCGATGAGCCAGCGTTCAAAGTTATCACCACACACTTCCAAATGAAACTGTAAAGCAAGTACATTCGTTCCACATGAAAAGGCTTGATGCGGATAATGTTCTGAACTTGCCAGCAGCGTCGCTGACGTAGGTAAATCAAAGGTATCACCGTGCCAGTGTAAAACCGGTTGATCGATCAGCCCCTGTAATGGGTTCTCTGGTGTGGCCTTGATGTCTAGCTTACTCCATCCAATTTCTTTGTGCTCGCCAGCATAAACTTTGGCACCGAGTGCTTTGGCAATAAGCTGAGCACCTAAGCAAATTCCAATCGTCGGCTTATTCGCCGCTAAGCGCGCTTTAAGAAGTGCCGTTTCTTGTTTTAAAAATGGATAGTCGGCTTCTTCATACACACCGATTGGACCACCTAAAATGATGGTAAGGCCATCATGCTCAAAGGCAGGCTTGAGGTCATCTACACCTGCTTCAAAATAGCGCACTCTAAAACCGAGCTCATAAAAAAGATCTTCAAGCGAGCCGAGATCTTCAAAGGCCAAATGTTGAACTGCATAAATAGTTTTCATGGCGTAAATTACACAATATTAAAAAGATCTCATGCGATCATACCTGAAGTATGCATAGAACAAAATGCAGAGCCATACCTCGATATTGCTAAAAAGAAAGGCCCATCGTGGGCCTTTTTTGGAGTACGTTACAACGTGATTAGAAGAAGCCCATTGGTTTAGTTGAGTAGCTCACCAGCAAGTTTTTGGTTTGCTGATAATGATCAAGCATCATTCTGTGATTTTCCCGTCCAATACCAGACTGCTTATATCCTCCAAATGCGGCATGAGCAGGGTATAAATGGTAACAGTTGGTCCAGACTCGGCCAGCCTGAATTGCACGGCCCGCACGATATGAAGTGTGTGCAGAGCGAGACCATACACCGGCACCTAAGCCATACATAGTATCGTTGGCAATCTTGATGGCCTCGTCAAAATCTTTAAATGTGGTGACCGATAGTACTGGCCCAAAAATTTCCTCTTGGAAAATTTTCATGCTGTTGTCACCTTTAAAAATAGTCGGTTCAATATAAAAACCACCATCAACATCGTGACGCGGATCGCCACCCGTCATCAATTGCGCGCCTTCGTTTCGACCAGTATCGATGCAGCCAATAATCTTATCAAACTGTTGTTTAGATGCTTGAGCACCAATCATAGTGTCGGTATCAAGTGGATGACCGGTTTTGATTTTTTTAACCCGTTCGACTGCCAATTCCAGAAACTGATCGGCAATACTTTCCTGTACCAGCGCGCGTGATGGACATGTACATACTTCACCTTGGTTCAGTGCAAACATGGCAAAGCCTTCAAGTGCTTTTTCAAGATAGTCATCTTGCTGTGCCAGCACATCTTCAAAGAAAATATTAGGCGATTTACCGCCCAGTTCGAGCGTAACCGGAATAATATTTTCAGTCGCATATTGCATAATCATCTGGCCAACTTTTGTTGAGCCGGTAAATGCAATTTTTGCAATTCTCGGGTTCGTCGCCAGTGGACGACCAACTTCGGCACCGTAGCCATTTACAATATTGAGTACACCAGGTGGAACTAGATCTTGAATCAATTCCATTAATACTAAGATACTTGAAGGCGTTTGCTCGGCAGGCTTTAATACAATGCAGTTACCCGCTGCAAGTGCTGGTGCAAGTTTCCACGCTGCCATTAAGATTGGAAAGTTCCACGGAATGATCTGTCCAACCACACCGAGCGGTTCGTGAAAATGATAGGCAATGGTATCTTCATCAATTTCAGAAATTCCACCTTCTTGAGCGCGAATACATCCTGCAAAATAGCGGAAATGGTCAATCGCCAGTGGAATATCTGCTGCCAGTGTCTCGCGAATCGGTTTGCCGTTTTCCCATGTTTCTGCTACGGCAAGTAACTCAAGATTTTCTTCTAGACGGTCTGCAATTTTAAGTAGTAAATTTGAACGAACGGTCGGTGATGAGCTGTTCCAGTCGGCTTTTGCTTTATGCGCCGCATCAAGAGCAAGCTCGATATCTTCAATACTAGAGCGTGGAATTTGAGTGAATACCTTGCCATCTACGGGAGAACTGTTGCCAAAATACTCGCCTTTAACAGGAGGTACCCACTGACCCCCAATAAAATTTTCATATTGTGCTTTAAATTGAACTTTTGAACCGGGTTGGTTTGGGTCGATGTATCGCATATCAGTATTCCTTTGCTTATTATTCATCTATGATTGAAGCATCTACAGCTTTGGTATAAGGTACTTTTGTACATTATTTAATTAGCATAGAAGAAATAAGGTTGGAGAAAGGTTGGAAATAATGAGAATTTGCAAGGGAACGACAAATGTTTACAAAACAGGATTTAATTCACCAGCGGCATACCATTGATAAACTGAGAAATCAAAGTGTATTGACGCCGCAACATGCTGAAAAAATTGAACAAAGTATTGCGAGCTCTTGGCAGCGATCTGCATCTGCCGATATTCCTAAAGAGCGCTTAGCTGCACCTTTGCTCAAACCTGCCTCAAACAAAAATCCCAGTGTTTTAGATGTGGCGATTCAGGCGTGTCAACATGATCTTAAACACGTCGCTGAGCAATCATCGATGGTGATTGCGGTGGCAGATATAGGCAGCACGATTTTATGGGCAGCGCCAAGTGCGCAAATGCGAAGCGCTGCTGAGAAAGTCCATTTTGTTGCTGGTGGTCAGTGGAAAGAAGAGCTTGTAGGGACGAATGCTTTGGCTTTGTCACTTAAAACCCGGCAGTCGAGTTGTGTTTTTTCCAATGAACATTACATGTCTTCTGTGCATGATTGGGTGTGTTACGCTGCGCCAATTTTAGATCCTTATACACAACAACCTGTGGGTGTTGTCGATTTATCCGCCACTTGGAAAAATCACAATGCTTTAGGCATGTTGGCGGCAGAGCGTTGTGCTGCCATCATTCAAAATGCGCTTATCGAGCATCAGCGACAGCACTTATTTATTCGTGCTTTTTCTACACCGCAGATATTATTTAACGGCAAAGCGCTCGTATTAACGCCACGACAAGTTGAAATTTTAACTATTTTAACTTTATGTCCACAAGGGCTGAATCTGGAAAAACTGCATCATGCACTTTATGGTGAGCGCAAGGTCAGTGTAGGGACGCTCAAAGCTGAAATGTCTCAGTTGCGTGATATTTTGGGTGGCTTACTCGGATCGAGACCTTATCGCTTACTGGCACATGTAGAGGCAGATTTTTTACAGGCAGAAGATGCGCTTAATGCAGGTTATGTCGCTATGGCCTTACAACTGTATACAGGTGTGCTGTTATCCCGCTCGGAGAGTCCTTTTATTTGTACATGGCGTGACTGTCTTGAATCACGTCTGAGTGATGCAATTTACAAAGCAAAAGAGCCTGATATGTTGCTTAAGCATCTAGCACGCTTTCCAGAAGCCATAGATGCTGTACAACGATTAACCGAGCTGCTTCCACTGGATCATCCGGCACACCAATTATTGGTCAAATATTATGAAGGATAAGGTCAGTATGAACTGATTTTGCTGTTAAGCCATTGAAATAACTTTTGATAGACAGCTTCACGTACAGCGGGCGCTGATAAGACCAAATCATGCACACCATTTTGGATGCTCTGGATTGTCACATCGCCCTTGATTTTTTTAGCGTATTTGCGAATGTCTTTTACATTTAAAATCACATCACTTTGTGTGACGCTCTTATGCCAGCGTTTCGGATTTTTAGTTTGATGTGAATGCATCACCAGTACAGGAATATCAATATACACACCTTTGTGAATTTCTTTTTGGGCACTATGTATAGCATGTACAAAACTAAGTAAAACGGTCGGTGCAGATACTGGCTTCCAGTTCAGATCAAAATCCCATTCACCTTTTAGGCTTTGATGCAAACTGGTAACGTACCATCGGTTGAGTTTGCTCGGAAAAGGTTGACGCGGCAATACTCGACCAACCTGACTCAACAGCGGAATTCCCAGTTTCTTTTCGGCAAGACTCAAATTGAACTCATAAAATGGACTGTTTACCCAGAGTGCTTTGATCAGTGAATTCTGACGATAATGTGCAGCATACAAAGTGGCAATTAGCCCGCCAGTAGAGTGTCCTGCAAGCAACACTTGATGATGAGATTCTTGCTCGATTAGCTCAAGTGCCCGACTAATTTCGGCATCGTACTCGCGTAAATCGTGCACATTAAAAAATGTTTGATGGGGGAGTTTAGAGCGGCCATATTTGCGTAAATCAAGGGCGTAAAAATCATAACTATGTAGATTAAATTGCTCGGCCATTTCTTTTTGAAAAAAATAGTCAATATAGCCATGAATATATAGCACAGCTTTATCAGTAGTATGATTGGCTTTTTTTCTTACCAGTGTGGCGATCACTCGACCTTCATAATCGTCAGGAAAATTCAGGATTTGCTGTTCATAGCCTTCACCTAAGAGATCGGCGCTGTAATCTGACATTCTTGTTTTTTCTATTGAATCATAATGTCTTCATCGTTATCTGAAATTTAAACTTTGTCAATTACGACATGTGAATAAAAAAAGGGAATATCCATGATGTAGATATTCCCAAAATCCGAGTAAGTTGGTTGGAGAGAACCTACTCAGAAGAGGATTTTTACTGTTTAAGCCAGTTACAGTGCTGCTTTAAACATCTCGACCACTTGTGCATGCGTTGCTTTACGTGGATTGGTAAGCATACAGGCATCATTTTGTGCATTTTCTGCCATAACTGCCAAATCTTCTGGTTTAACGCCCAATTCTGTTAAACCAGATGGTATACCAATTGAAGAAGACAACTCACGTATCGCATTAATCGCTGCATATGCCGCGGCAGTGGTACTCAAGCCTTGAGTATTTACACCCATCAGTTCTGCAATTCGGGCATAACGTTCAGGGCACGCAATTAGGTTGAATTCACAAACATGGGGCAATAAGATGGCGTTACATACGCCGTGCGGCAGATTATAAAAACCACCTAATTGATGTGCCATGGCATGTACATAACCCAATGAGGCGTTGTTAAATGCCATACCTGCCAGATACTGAGCATAGCTCATGGCATCGCGCGCTTCGATATCTTCACCGTTGGCTACTGCGGGTCTGAGCCATTGACTGATCATGCTAATAGCTTTTTCTGCACAGGCATCGGTAATGGGATTGGCTGCTGTCGATACATAAGCTTCAACCGCATGTGTCAAGGCATCCATCCCTGTGGCAGCGGTCAAGCCTGTTGGTTTTGCAATCATAAGTTTAGGGTCGTCTATGGCAATCAATGGTGTGCAGCGCCAATCGACAATTGCCATTTTTACGTGCGTATCTGTATTGGTGATGATACAAAAGCGTGTCATTTCAGAAGCGGTGCCTGCTGTAGTATTGACTGAAATTAGCGGCGTCATTGGGACTTTGCTTTTATCAATTCCTTCATAGTCACGGATGTGACCACCGCCGGCAGTCACCAGTCCAATGCCTTTGGCACAGTCATGTGATGAGCCGCCTCCTAAAGACACAATAAAATCACAGTCATTGTGAGTATAGGCCTCTACACCACGATGTACATTGATGTCGGTCGGATTAGGTTCTGCACCTGAAAAAATATGACTTTTTACACCGGCGCTATGTAGATATTCTGCAATTGTGTCGGCTACACCAAATTTAAAGAGGCCTTCATCGGTCACAATTAGAGCTTTTTTTGCTCCTAAATCAATTGCTTTATTTCCAATTTCTTTGGCACATCCTGGACCAAAAAGTGAAACGCTCGGGATGAAAAAACCGTTGGTTTGATCTGCAATTTGTTTAAACGCCATTGAGATATTCCTTATTCAATCTGTTTATGTCTTGTTATCTAGGTGTCCTTCACCATGTCACTAGTATTATCTGAGCGTAAAATAATGTGTACCTACCAAACACCTACCAAGAATTTTTGAGTTAAGATTTTGTATTTTAAGCGATATTTTAATCGATTGAGCTTTAGCATTTTACTTTTATGTCAAAGTCGTTAAGCTATGTGCTCGTTGTTAGAAGTCGTTGGATTATGAAGCAAGAAACTGCACTGAAGTTATTAAAAGCCGGAGAAAATGTATTCCTAACGGGCTCGGCCGGTGCAGGTAAAACCTATACACTTAATCAGTACATTCAGTATTTAAAGGCGCGTAAGGTGCCCGTTGCCATTACTGCCTCAACAGGTATCGCGGCGACGCATATGAATGGCATGACCATTCATACATGGGCAGGTATTGGCATTAAGGATCATCTATCCGATGATGATCTGAAACGTATGAAAGAGCGCAAGTATTTAAAAGAACACCTTGAAAACGCTCAAGTGCTGATTATTGATGAAATTTCAATGTTACATGCCAAACAGCTTAATCTGGTAAATCAGGTTCTGAAATACTTTAAAGAAAGCGACGAAGCATTTGGCGGTATACAAGTCATTGTGGCCGGTGATTTTTTTCAGTTGCCGCCTGTTGGTAAAAATGATGAACGCAACCGCGATAAATTTTGCTTTATGTCGGATGCGTGGGTTGAGGCAAAATTTCGAGTTTGTTATTTGACAGAGCAACACCGTCAGGACGATGAAATTTTAAATCAGATTTTAAATGCCATTCGAGCGCAAAATATACAGCCAAATCATAAGCAAGCCTTATTGTCATCGCGTCAGCATGATATTGGGGATACGTTTACACGGCTTTACACCCACAATATGGATGTAGACGCGATCAATTTTCAGCATTTGAATGAAATTGAAAATGATGGCCATCAGTTCAATGCTACATTAGATGGCAATGAAAAATTACTTGAAACATTAAAATCGTCGGTACGCGCGCCCGAAGAGCTTACGCTTAAAAAACATGCCAAAGTGATGTTTGTAAAAAACAACTTCGATATGGGATATATCAATGGCAGTTTAGGCGAAGTGATCGGATTTGAAGAAGACGACGAATTTGGCTTACTGCCTAAAGTCAAAATGACAGATGGAACCACGTTGCTGGTAGAGCCTGAAACATGGTCGATCGAAAACGAAGCCGGGAAGGTGATTGCAAGTTTCCAGCAAATTCCATTACGTTTGGCTTGGGCGATTACCATTCATAAAAGCCAAGGTATGACTTTGGAAGCCGCAGAAATTAATCTAACCCATACGTTTGAAAAAGGTCAGGGTTATGTGGCTTTATCTCGGCTCAAGTCGTTAACGGGTTTGCGTTTACTTGGTTTTAACGAGCAAGCTTTGGAGCTTGATACCCTTGCGCTTAAAGCAGACAAACGTTTTCAAGAGTTGTCTCAAGAGGCAGAAGATCATTTTGCAGAAATTGATTTAACCGATAAGCACAAAGCGTTTATTCGACATTGTGGCGGTACGCTCAATGAAACCGAAATTGCCCGTAACGAGAAAAAACTCGCCAAAGGTGAAAAGCAAAATTATGGCTCTGCGACCTTAGATGAAACTCGTGAGCTATTTGAGGGCGGGTACGACATTCAGGATATCGCCCAAGAGCGAGGGCTCACACCGGCCACCATTATTAATCATCTGGCGCGTTTACACCGTGAGCAAGGACTGGATATTTCGGTGGCCCACCCGGGTGATGAAGTAGTCGAGCAAGTACGTAAATTGTTTAAACGTGTGCAAAAAAGCAAACGGCCAGAAAATTTTAATGACGATGGTTCAATCAAACTCAAACCGATTGTGGATCTCACTAGTCCGAGAATGGGCTATGATCAGGTACGTCTTGCACTGTTATTTATAGAATAGGGAGTCAAACCGTATGCCCCATATTATTGTGGATTATTCGGCCAATATTGAATATTTCGATCCGAAGCAACTGTTGTCTCAAATCAATATCAGCATCATCGAGACAGGCTATTGCGATGCGATAGATATTAAATCCCGTGCCCGAAAAGATGATATCTTTTTGATTGGAGAGGGAGATCATAATCAGGCCTATGTGCATGTCAAAGTTTATTTGCTCTCTGGACGTACCGAACAACAAAAGACTGAGATAGGTGAAAAGGTATTACAGACAGTAACTAGCAATCAGAGTTTGATGAATCAGAAAAAACCGATCCAAAGCTGTGTTGAAATTGTCGAAATGCCCAAACAGGATTATTTCAAACAAGTGATTAAATCGCAATTTTGATCAGGATCGGCATGTTTAATCATTTCATAATATATCTATCAAATGAACATGTATTAAAGCTATGACGGCTTATGATCTGAAATTAAAACGCGTGTGTGATTACATTCAACAACATTTGGATGAATCTTTAAATTTACAACAATTGAGTGAAGTTGCTGGATTATCCAGATTTCATTTTCATCGTATTTTTTATGCACATCTGGGCATGAATGTAATGAAATATACGCAAATGTTGCGATTAAAACGCGCATCATTTCAGCTTGTATTTAAACCAGAAGTAAAAGTGATCGAGATTGCTTTAGATGCTGGTTTTGATAGTCCAGAAGCATTTGCAAGAGCATTTAAACGTTCATTTGATCAAACGCCCAGTGTCTTTAGAGTTGAGCCAAACTGGCAAAATTGGCACAGGAAGTTTGTTTATTTCACCCCTAAAAGTGAGCTAGAAATCAACGTTACCATTATTGAACGACCTGTCGAGAAGATCGCTTATATTTCTCATCAAGGTTCACCTGAAAAAGTATTTGAAACTGCAGCCAAGTTTATCGAATGGCGTAAAAGAACAGGGTTGTCTCCCGTTAAAACATCGGCAACCTATGGTATTCCTTTTTCGGATCCTGAGCAGACGCCTGAACAAGAATTTCGCTTCGATATTGCAGGATCAATCACTAAGCCGATTGATCCTAATCATGAAGGCATCGAAATGAGTGAAATTCCCGCGGGACGCTATGCTATTGTTCGGCATTTGGGAAGTCATGATCATATACGTGATAGCGTCTATTTTTTATTTAGAAACTGGTTACCAGCGCAACAGGAAGAAGCGGGCGATTATCCAGTATTCTTTCATTATCATAATTTTGTACATGAAGTGAAAGAAGCTGATTTGGTCACCGATATTTATTTGCTACTGAAATAAACCTATCTAGGGACGATTAAAATCGTCTCTAGATATTTTAAAAATATAGAACTGAGATTTTCAATCATCAGAAATTAATTCAATACGCGCATACTGTTCAATCAAGTTTGCATCGAGCATATGGATATAATCCATAAACATAATATTAAAACTCCCCACCGTTTGTGCTTGATCAAAAGCAAGTTTTCCGGCAATTGCAAAATGCACATGCGCAGTAATTGCAGCCAAATGAACAGGTGCGACAGCACAGTATGCTGCGACTAAAGCACCCAGTGCACAACCTGTTGCAGTGATGCGTGGCTGTAAATGGCTACCACCTTGAATTTTGACAATACAGGTCATCGCATTTGACAGGATATAATCGGTTTCACCTGAAATCGCCACACAACTGGTTTTAGTTAAAAGATGCTGTGCGTGATGAAACATCTCATCGCTTTTGAGGGTACTGTCTACACCTTTAGATTGGGTCAGGCGCCCTGCAAGAGCACTAATTTCAGAAGCATTACCGCGAATAACCGAGGGGTGATACTGTAATAGCGCATCGACAGCGTCACTTCGCCATTTGAGAATTGGCCCGTATCCTACAGGATCCAGCACCCAAGGAATGTGATGTTTGTGCGCCGTTTGAGCTGAAATCATCATGGCCTGCATCTGCTCTGTGGTCGGGGTACCAGTATTGATGCTAAGTGCGCCACTAATTTGGGTAAAACTCTCAGCCTCAAATGGATTGTCAATCATTGCAGGTGAGGCACCCGCTGCCAGCAAAACATTTGCCGCATAGTTGGCTGCCACGCTGTTGGTAATACATTGTACCAGCGGTGCTTGTGCCTGTAATTTTTCCCAAGTACCAATAACATGTTCAATAATGTTGCATGAGTTATACATGGCTGACCCCTAAAAAGAAAAAGCTTACTTGGTAAAATAATGATCTTGATGTTTGCAGTTTCGGCAAATTAACGACACATAATCTGTCGCATCATAATCGACCTCAAGGTCGTTTGAACCACAATTCATACACCGTTTTAAAGAAAAAAAGTTAAGGCGCGGCTCAATTTTGCGCCATGCTTTCCATATCGGTTGTATAAAGATGCGTTCATCATAAGATAAAAACCGATACAAAAATATCTGACTCATTTTACTTAAAGGTAAATTTATGGGGCGAGGTAAGGTTGAGATTTCCCATCGTTCTGTAATGGCACGCTCTCGATATTGTTCTAGCGTTTTTTTTAGTAAATTCGTATTGATGAAGCTTTCATTACGTGGCTGAAGCGCTTTTTGGGTATACAAATACTCTAATGCAGTTTGGATCAGATAGTAAATTTGGCCCACTGCCAAACCATCAAGAAGTTTATAACAAAATTGCTGGAAATGACGGTTGCCTGCAATTTGTATATTCCATGTTCGACAGTACATTTGCATAAATTGCACAATTTCTTGATACAACAATTCAAACAATACGTTTTTGACGTCTTCTGTCGTTTTATAAGGAATTCCCATACTTAGATTTTCATAAAACCAATGTCTGAGCTGTTGTACGATACTAAACAAGCTAGGGTCGGAGTAGCCATCGAGTCGAACCCTCAAATAAGCAATCTGTTGTTGTTCATCAAGATGTTCAGGAATAACCAAAATACCCAAATGCAGCAGCTCTTTATACAATGCATTGTTGAAAAGATAATGTGGGCTGATGCTGTGGTACTTAATGGCATGCCAATGTACAAATTCATCGTGCGGAATATTTTCCTGCACATGATCATCTAGTAAAGCCAATAAAAACAGTTTGTGCATCAAGCTCAAGTCTTCAAGATTGAACACTTTGTCATCTTTAATCTGGTTTTTTTTCTGCTCTTGTTGACGAGCTTGTTTAATCATTTTTTTGCGTTGTTCGGTACAGCTTATGCAATGGCACACACGTTTATGATCTTGAAATACACGATGCTGACAATGGCTGCATTCTTGAAATTGAACATCCTGCTCATACTCTTCTGCCTCAACCCAAAACATAGCGGCTTGGCACAGTGGGCACTGACTACTTTCATCAAGTTGTTTTTGCAGAATATTCAAAATAGCACTCAGGTAAAGAACGAGAGTTGAATTATATCGCGTCTGTTCAAATTGCGACATCCAGATTTACAGATCAAATGATCAGATCAAAGCTCTCTATAAATAGAACACACAAAAAAGGCTCAAAGTTAAATCTTTGAGCCTTCTACTTTACATAAATTTAAACAGGGCAAGGCAAAGATTCGTCGTGTTGGCTAAGTTTTTTGGCTGCAATAAGGGCTTTGACCTTGCGCGAAGGTGCTTTTTCTTTACCCAAAGCATCGTAAGTATTCACAATGGCTGTGACATCTTGTGCGCTAAGTTCAATTCCTTCTGCGGTCATGAACACCGCAATAACATTGGGACAAACGCCAGCCCTGTGCAAATCATGAATGGCTTTGATATTTTCAACGCGATGTAAGTGTTGTGTGAGTTCCATATCGATCACCTCTTCGACATTATTTATTTTATATTGGCCAACCTGGTCTTACTAATACAAGCAAAAAACGTGCACAAAATGTAATCGAAACTTAAAAATGTAAGTCGGCGTTACAATGAAATAGATTGTCTTACTTTCAGTCAAAATTAAACAAAGCAAAAGAAAGAGCTAAAAAACTCTAGCCAAACAAAACGTTTTTTGAACATTTGTACGTACTTACAATTGAAAAATAATTCGATAAGACGCATCTTAATTTTAAATTGAAACTTCGCAGACACATTGATTAAGTTGGCGTATGATCAAATGCATACACAATAATGACTGATGCCATGCATAAGGGCAAAATAGGAAAATATATGAATATTGCGGCAAACCCTCATATTTCGGCAGATCAAACGGTTTATCTTAAAGATTATCAACAGCCATCTTTCTTGGTCGATTCGATCAACCTTGATATTCAGGTACACGATGATCATACGCACGTGTTTTCTACACTGGTGATGAAACGAAAGGCTGCTGGTGATTTGGTACTATTGGGGCGTGATCTTGAACTGGTATCCATCAAATTAAATGGCGAGCCGCTTAACAGTGAAGATTACACGCTTGATGATGAGCAATTGGTGATTACCAATGCACCAGATCAACTCACACTTGAAACCCAAGTGGTGATTCATCCAGAAAGTAATACCCAGCTAGAAGGTCTATACAAAGCCGGTGATTTGTTTGTCACGCAAAATGAACCAGAAGGTTTCCGCAAAATTACCTTTTATCCTGACCGTCCAGATGTATTGTCAGTATTCACTACACGTGTTGAAGCCGATAAAAAATATCCTGTATTACTGGCTAACGGTAACTTGCTTGAAACAGGTACCGTGGGTGAAGACCGTCACTTTGCCATCTGGCAAGATCCAACTAAAAAACCAAGTTATTTATTTGCCTGTGTGATTGGTGATTTGGCTGTACTGAAGGATCGATATACGACTTCCGAAGGCCGCGATGTTGCACTTGAAATATATGCCATCGAAAAAGATATTCCAAAATGCAAAATTGCCATGGAGGCACTCAAGCATTCTATGCGTTGGGATGAAGAGCACTATGGCCGTCCATACGACTTAGACAATTATATGATTGTAGCGGTCAGCCAGTTCAACATGGGGGCTATGGAAAACAAAGGCTTAAATATTTTTAATACCTCTTGTGTGCTGGCCGATGAAGAATACACCACCGATGCCGCGATTATGCGCGTACAGTCCGTGATTGCACACGAATACTTTCACAACTGGACTGGAAACCGTATTACTTGTCGTGACTGGTTCCAGTTGTGCCTAAAAGAAGGTTTAACCGTTTTTAGAGATCAGTCATTTTCTGAAGACCTTCAATCTGCTGCGGTACAACGTATTGACGATGTTGCTGTGTTAAAAGCGCATCAATTTCCAGAAGATGCTGGTCCGCTTTCGCATCCACCACGTCCAGATCATTTTGTGGAAATTAATAACTTTTACACCGCTACAGTGTATGAAAAAGGTGCCGAAATTAACCGAATGATGGCGACACTTCTTGGCAAAGAAAAGTTCCGCCAAGGCACCGATGAGTATTTTAAGCGCTTCGATGGTCAAGCAGTTACGGTTGAAGACTGGATTGATGCACTTTCATCTGGATCGGGTGTCGATTTATCCGCCTTTTTGATCTGGTACAACCAACCGGGAACACCAAAGCTCGAAGTTGAGAGCGAATATCACCCCGATCAGCGCACCTATCGTTTGAACTTTAAGCAAAGTCTTAAAGCACATCCTAAATATCCAAATTTAAAGGCCGTGCCCATTCCTGTCGCTTTGGCGCTGTTTAACCCGCAAACAGGTGAACAATACACCTTAAATAGTCCAGATTTGTTTGAAAATCAGGTGAAAGACGGTGTGTATTTATTTGATCAAGATCACGCAAGTATTGAGTTTTCAGGTGTCGATCAGCCGCCTGTCGTTTCGTTACTACGTAACTTTTCTGCACCGGTGAATCTGGTCTTTAATTATACCGATGAAGAGCTGGCATTTTTAATTCAGCACGAAACCAATGGATTTAATCAGTGGCAGGCGAGTCAAACCTTACTTGAGCGCATTTTATTGCAAGAACACTCGGTTGAACCTTATATCGACGCCATTCAAAAAACGTTACCTACGCTAGTACGTCAGGATCCATTATTGGCGTCACGACTTTTTGATGTTCCAACAGAGGGTTATTTGGGAAGTCGTATCGATCACGATTATCAGCCTGAGCAAGTGCAGGAAAAGCGTAATTCTGTTTTAGAAACCCTAGCACGTGCATTAAATGGGTTCTGGAAAGAAACCTATTTAGCGTTGAATCCAGCACTACAACACGATTTCTCTCAAGCAATGGGAGAGCGTGCGCTTAAAAATATCATGCTCAGCATGATGGCGCGCCAAGGTGACGATGAAGTGTTCGAGCTCGCTTACACTCAGTATCAAACAACTGGCAACATGTCAGAGCGTTTAGGTGCGTTACGCGTACTGGTCTGGAACGATGCGCCTCAGGCACAGCAGGCACTTGATGACTTCTACAACCGTTATAAGGATGAGGCGCTATCGCTTGATCAGTGGTTTATGATTCAGGCGGCGAATCCTAATGCTACAGCAGAGACTATTCGTACACTTACTCAGCATCCAGATTATGATTTGGGAACACCAAACCGTGTACGCTCGGTGAGTGGTGGTTTAAGTAATAATCCTGTCAATGCATGGAGTTATGGGGTAGAGCACTATATCGATTTGGCTCAGTATTTTGACGAAAAAAATCCGATTTTAGGCTCACGCCTCTTACAAGTATTATCTCGCTGGTACACCTTGGCCGAGCCGCATAAAACGCGTGTAAAAGAAGCACTTCAAGCACTGCAACCTAAAGTTAAATCCAAGAACGTAAAGGAGACACTCAATAGTATTTTGAGTGTCTGATCGTATCAGTTGTCAGTGAAATGATAAACGGGACTTCCATTCTTATGAGGTCCCGTTGTAATTTGAAAGCTGGATTTTCATAAACAACAACGACTTTTATTCAAAAGGATATTATTCAATGAAAAAGAATATTTTATGGGCTGCTTTACTGCTGCCATTAGCAGCATGTTCGTCTTATCCGCATTCAGGTGAAAAAATGCCAAAAATCGGTATGCCTAATCCGGCCAGCCAGTATTGTGTTGAGCAAAAAGGAAAGCTGGAAATTCGCAATGGACCAGAAGGGCAAACGGGTTATTGCCACTTGCCAAATGGACAAGTCGTTGAGGAGTGGGCATTATTTCGTTCTCAACAAAAAAACTGTATGCCAGATGAAGCCCAAAAGCTTGTTGGACAGTCGGGTTTGACTGATGAACAGATTAAACAGGTATCACGTGCACAAATTGTACGCAATATAGCACCCGGGCAGCCAGTGACCATGGATTATCGTGAAAATCGTGTCACTGTGGTTACTGATCCTTCAACCAAAAAAATTGTAAAGGTAAGTTGTGGTTGATTTGACCTATTTTTTAATGTTTTAAAAAATAATTAAATAGTCATGCAATCTTTGAAATATAAGATTGCATGGTGTTTATAATCTATCGACCTGAATTATTCACTCGAATAGTGGATAGAAAGAGATAGATATATTTTACGAATCTATGCTTGGTTTCAGAATAAATGTTTCATTATATTTAATAATTTGACAGTGATTAGACAGAGTTGTTTATATTGAATGACCAAATGACTCAACTACTTTCTTGTTTAACTTATAAGCATATGCCATTTTGAAATGAATTTTTCGCCATTAGGCATAGCAACATTGCCAAAGGAATATTCAATTTTACTGTGACAGGTTACATAAGCTAGGACGCAGCGCTGTTATCGATAGGATGCACTTTCAACAATTATCTAAGTGATTAATTTTTTGGAGGTCAGATGAATCATCTACAGTTTTTGCTGTTAAAACTTTCTGAGGAATGTCATCAAATTGGAAAGATTGCATCAGATAGCGCACAATTGGGTTTACTCAACGCCAATCCTGAACAAGGAGAGCGTAATAAAGCATGCTTACACAGCAGGTTGAATCACTTAAATGCCATCCTTTTACTGTTGAATGAATCATACAATCTGGATTATCGCCCAGATGTAATGCAAATGAATAAATCTCAGGTCAAAATCAATAAAGATTTAAATCATGCGATTGGTTCAGGTATGGTCACTTTACACGTGCCATTTCAACAATGGCACGATGCCGAATTAAAACAACAAAAATGAAAAAGCCCTGAATTGATCAGCGCTTTTATAAGTTTGAAAAAAAAATTATTTTTTTACGATCATCACAGGGACCACACTTTCACTGGCGACTTTTTGTGCGACACTACCTAAAACAAATTTTTTCAGCCCAGATCGGCCGTGAGAACCCATAATAATCAGATCGGCATTTACTTCATCGGCAATATTCAAAATGCCAGTCGCAGTTGGTTCTTCGCGAATGATTTTAACGTCCGTGTCGATTTGATGTGCGAGAAACTGTTGCTGAATCTGCTCAAGATGCTTTTGAGCATGTGCTTCGGCATCCATAAAGTGATTGGTAATAGCGGGGGCTACCTTATAAAAATCGACACCAACAAATGGATCGACTGCCACAACACTCATGACTGTAACTCGACTGCCAAAAGCTTGAGCAATAAAAAGTGCATGCCGGGTAGCAATTTCTGAAAGTTCCGAATCATCAACGGGAACAAGAATGTGTTGGTAGCTCATGTTATTCTCCTTTATTACTCTTTTAAATTTAAAAACTTAAATTACGTTTTTAGCTTAACATACTGTCTAAAAGATAAAGCCTATTTAGAAGTTTTTTAGAGATAAAATTTCATATAATCAACAAATTAAACACGAATTACCAACACTAAGTTTTGTTATATACATCCAAAAAAAAGCCCGCAAGTAATCCTTAACGGGCATCTTTTACTGCGCAAAACGCAATTAGTTTTTAAGGGCAGGTGTTGCTGCTGCAATCGCATCCGCCACCGCATCATCTTCACTACGGTTTTGTTTGGTGGTTGAACGAGCTGGCTGTTCTTCCGTATTCGCCGTTGAAACTTCCGTTTTCGGTTCGGCTTTTGGTTCTTCTTTCACTGGCGTTTCAACAGGTTTTGCGGCATGGTGCTGCTCACGACGAATCTCTGTTGTGGTATTTGGTGTTTCCATACGCTCAATTACGACCGTCTGTTCTGTGGTCGACTGTTGGTTTTGTGCCTCTTGAAGCGGTTTAAGCTCAGTTGGTTGCTGCTCCTGAGTGCTTGTTTCCATTTGAGACTGATTTTCATCTTTTGGTTGTTCTTTTTTTGAACAAGCCGTTAAAAATAAGCCAGCAGCAATCAATCCACAAATTAAGAATTTTTTATTCATGTGTGTACAAATTAAATCT
Organism: Acinetobacter sp. 243_ASPC; assembly: GCF_001054715.1. NCBI lineage: Bacteria > Pseudomonadati > Pseudomonadota > Gammaproteobacteria > Moraxellales > Moraxellaceae > Acinetobacter > Acinetobacter sp. 243_ASPC. Next base: position 36,383 of record NZ_JVOR01000007.1, read on the forward strand.
AGAAATAGGTGCGCCTATTATAACAATAAAAATCGCTATGAAAATCCTCGTTACAAAGTCTAATTTTCCGATAAAAATGCTGCTAGAATAGCCAATTGTTTATTGTTCTAACATTTGATGCTGAATGACTTTGCTTTATAGGTGCAGAGTAAAGTAAAATTGCCCAGCATTGCATGCCGATTTAGGCTCGATTGTACGAGAAACCCAATGACCCATTTTATTTTCGTAACTGGTGGTGTTGTTTCATCACTAGGTAAAGGTATTTCAGCTGCTTCAGTTGCTGCACTTTTAGAAGCCCGTGGTTTAAAAGTAACCATGGTAAAAATGGATCCATATATTAATGTTGATCCGGGGACAATGAGTCCATTCCAACACGGTGAAGTTTTTGTTACTGAAGATGGTGCCGAAACAGATTTAGATTTGGGCTATTACGAACGTTTCTTACGTCGTGCGAAAATGACCAAATTGAACAACTTCACCAGTGGTCGTGTTTATCAAGACGTTTTAAATAAAGAACGTCGTGGCGATTACTTAGGTGGTACGGTTCAAGTTATTCCACATATTACCGATAACATCAAAGAACGTGTTCTTGCAGCCGGTGAAGGCTATGATGTCGCGATTGTCGAAATCGGTGGTACGGTTGGTGATATCGAATCTTTACCATTTATGGAATCTGTACGTCAGTTAATGGTCGAACTTGGCCATAAGCGTACGATGTTGATGCATTTGACACTCCTCCCATATATTCGTTCAGCAGCAGAGTTGAAAACCAAACCAACTCAACATTCTGTGAAAGAATTATTGTCAATTGGTATTCAACCGGATATTTTGATCTGCCGTACAGAGCATGACGTAGATGCCGACACCAAACGTAAAATCGCATTGTTTACCAATGTTGAAGCACGTGCGGTTGTGGTATGTAAAGATGCGAAAACCATCTATCAAATTCCGCGTAACTTCTACGAGCAAAAAGTAGACGACCTCATCTGTGAGCGTTTCGGCTACAACGATTTGCCACAAGCTGATCTTTCAGATTGGGATCAGGTATGCGAAGCATTATTTAACCCTGAATACATTGTTCGTGTCGCAATGGTGGGTAAATACGTTGAACTTCCAGATGCTTATAAGTCTGTCAATGAAGCTTTACTTCATGCGGGTATTCAAAATCGCGTAAAAGTTCAGATCGACTATGTCGATGCAGAAACGCTTGAAACCCAAGATATCTCTATTTTGTCTACGGCTGATGCTATCCTTGTACCGGGTGGTTTTGGTGAGCGTGGAACAGAAGGCAAGATGTTGGCGATTAAGTATGCGCGTGAGCAAGGTATTCCATTTTTAGGAATTTGCTTGGGCATGCAGCTTGCGGTAATTGAATACGCACGTAATGTTGCAGGTTTGGCAGAAGCTACATCGACTGAATTTAACCGTTCGACCAAGTTCCCAATCATTGGTCTGATCACAGAGTGGTTAGACGAGCGTGGTGAACTTCAACAGCGCAGCGTTGAGTCAGATCTTGGTGGAACCATGCGTTTAGGTGCGCAAAAATCTGAACTGGTCGAAGGCACCAAAACACGTCAGGTGTATGGTAAGGCTGAGATTGTAGAGCGTCATCGTCACCGCTATGAAATGAACGACCGCTTTATTGAGCCAATTGAAAAAGCGGGTATGAAAATTTCGGGCTATTCAACTGCGCAACATTTGGTTGAAACAGTCGAAATTCCTGAACATCCTTGGTTTATTGCTGTACAATTCCATCCTGAATTTACAAGTTCGCCACGTGATGGACATCCATTATTTGCTAGCTTTATCGATGCTGCGAAAAAACAGCACCTTAAAACGAAATAATACGACGCATAAACTAGGACTGTTTAAATGTCACAATTAAAACCCCAAGAGATTGTACGTTTAGGCGATATACAAATGGCAAATCATTTGCCATTTGTATTATTTGGCGGAATGAATGTACTTGAGTCGAAAGATCTTGCATTTGAAATTGCAGAAACCTATGTGGATATCTGCAAACGCCTTGAAATCCCTTACGTTTTTAAAGCAAGTTTTGATAAAGCAAACCGTTCAAGCCTACATTCGTTTCGTGGTCCTGGCCTCGAAAAAGGTATTGAATGGCTCGGTGAAATTAAAAAACATTTTAATGTTCCAATTATTACCGATGTGCATGAACCGTATCAAGCTGCTCCTGTTGCAGAGGTTGCCGATATTATTCAATTGCCTGCATTCTTGAGCCGTCAAACGGATCTGGTTGAGGCAATGGCAAAAACCCAAGCCATTATTAATATTAAAAAAGCACAATTCTTGTCGCCGCGTGAAATGAATCATATCTTGAACAAGTGCCTTGAAGCGGGTAATGACAAGCTGATTTTGTGTGAGCGTGGAACCTCTTTTGGCTACAATAATCTTGTGGTCGATATGCTTGGTTTCGACACCATGAAAGAGATGAATGTGCCGGTATTCTTTGATGTCACGCATGCACTTCAAACACCTGGTGGTCGAGCTGACTCGGCAGGTGGACGCCGTGCACAAATTACGACATTAGCTCGCGCAGGGATGGCGACTGGATTGGCTGGATTGTTCTTAGAAGCACATCCAGATCCTGAAAAAGCCAAATGTGATGGTCCTTGTGCGTTACGCCTATCACAGCTTGAGCCTTTCTTGGCACAATTAAAAGAATTGGATACTTTAGTTAAAGGATTCAAAAAGTTAAATACTGATTGATGCAAATGATTGCATCTTATTTTTCATTCAATTGAGGAATTGTTCATGAGCCAAATCGTTGATATTCGTGCACGTGAAATTTTGGACTCTCGTGGTAACCCGACCATCGAAGCAGACGTAATCTTAGCATCTGGCGTAGTTGGTCGTGCTTGTGCACCATCTGGTGCTTCAACTGGTTCTCGTGAAGCGTTAGAACTTCGTGATGGCGATAAAGCACGCTATTTGGGTAAAGGCGTTAAAACTGCGGTGAATAACGTCAACACCGTTATCCGTGACGCTTTAGTGGGCAAATCAGTATTTGAACAAAAAGACATCGATAACACGATGATCGAGCTTGATGGTACTGAAAATAAAGAAAAATTAGGTGCGAATGCAACTTTGGCGGTATCACTAGCTGCTGCACGCGCTGCTGCCGATGAAAAGAAAATCCCTCTTTTCCAATACATCGCAGACTTACGTGGTCAAACCATCTTGACGATGCCTGTACCTATGATGAACATCATCAATGGTGGTTCGCATGCAGACAACAACGTTGATATTCAAGAGTTTATGATTGAGCCTGTTGGCTTCACTTCATTCTCTGAAGCATTGCGTGCAGGTGCTGAAATCTTCCATTCTCTAAAATCAGTTTTAAACAAAAAAGGTTTAAACACTGCTGTGGGTGATGAAGGTGGTTTTGCGCCAAACTTGCGTTCTAATGAAGAAGCAATCACTGTTATTCTTGAAGCGATTGGTCAAACTGGCTACAAGGCGGGTTCTGACATCATGCTTGCACTTGACTGTGCATCTTCAGAATTTTATAAAAATGGTCAGTACATCTTGGCTGGTGAGGGCAATAAAGCATTCACAAGCAACCAGTTCTCTGACTATTTAGCAGGTCTTGTAAACCAGTATCCAATTATCTCAATTGAAGATGGTTTAGATGAGTCTGATTGGGAAGGTTGGTCTTACTTGACATCGATTCTGGGTGACAAAATCCAGTTGGTGGGTGATGACCTGTTTGTAACCAATCCAAAAATCCTTCAACGTGGTATCAATGAGAAAGTAGGTAACTCTATCTTAATCAAGTACAACCAAATTGGTACGTTGACTGAAACGCTAGATGCAATCTATTTAGCGAAAGACAATGGTTATTCTACAGTGATTTCACACCGTTCAGGTGAAACTGAAGATTCAACTATTGCAGATCTTGCAGTAGGTACTGCTGCGGGTCAAATCAAAACAGGTTCATTGTGCCGTTCTGATCGTGTATCAAAATACAACCAGTTGCTTCGTATTGAAGAGTTAACTAAAGCGGCTTACCGTGGTAAGGCGGAATTCAAAGGTTTAAATTAAGCTTTGAATGTAATTGCAAATCATCGTCAGTCTTGAATTGAAGAGATTTGCAGGCAATAAAAGGTGCTATGTTTAATAGCACCTTTTTTATTTTAGAGTGATATTTTCACATTTAGTGATTCATACACTGCACAACAGTTTTTGAAATGAGTTGCTAATTTAAAGAGTGCGAAAACTGACTATATTTCTCTATTGAGCAATGAAAAGTGGCTGAATCACATTTCAAGCACCCAGAAGAATTGTAAAAAATAGCATAAAATTAATAGCAGAAAGTTGCCTTAGTTTTGAGTAGATTACTCAAATCATACCCGATAGACTCTTTTCAATTGAGATGAACTTTGACAAAATGAGACGCGTCAAAAAGGTCAATAACGTTATGATTGGCTTTTAATTTTTTTATTTAGATTTGGCCACAATTGTGCATGCCAAGTTTCAAATTGTTATATCATACAAAACATTAAAGGATGTTTTAATTGAAGTGCCCAAGACTATGTTAGAAGTTTTTAAGTCTACTTCGAGCAAACTTATATTGGGGCTTGTCATCATTTTGGTTGCAGGTCTTCAGTACAGTTTCTGGTGGGGTGAGGGTGGTTATTTTCCGCATCAAGCCTTAACACAGCAAATTGCTCAACAAGCTGAAATCAATCAAGAATTAAAAGAGCGAAATCGAATTCTTGCTGCTGAAGTCTATGATCTGAAAAATGGCACAGAGGCGATTGAAGAACATGCACGTCTCGATTTGGGTTTAATTAAGCCTCATGAAACCTTTGTTCAAATGAGTACGATTAGTACCCAGTACAAGCCGATTTATATCGATCCAAATGCTAAAGTAGATATGCAAACCAATGAAACCCCACCAACACCCGACATTCCAGACTAAGTTATGGGCAATTATTCCTGCTGCTGGAAGCGGGTCGCGTTTTTCTAAAACCGAGTTAAAACAATACCAGTTGATTGATGATAAAACTGTCTTAGAACACACAGTTGATCGATTAAATGGCTTACCCCTCGATGGTTATGTTTTGGCGATTGGTCAAGATGATAATATTGCCCAGACACTTCCTTTAAAGAATCGCCATAAAGCACATTTTTGTTTGGGCGGAAAAGAACGAGCCGACTCAGTATTAAATGCGCTGAATCATCTTTTGCGCTTTGCTTCAGAAGATGACTATGTTTTGGTGCATGATGCTGCTCGTCCATGTGTGAGCTTGCCCAACCTAGAGGCACTAATGACACATTGTACAGCGCATGATGTACATGCCATTTTGGCAACGCCTGTCAGAGATACGCTTAAACGAGTACAACAACAGCCTAAAATTGAGAAAACTGTTGATCGGAGTTTCCTCTGGCAGGCCCAAACACCACAAATGGCAAAGCTGGGTATTTTAAAGCGTTGTATTGAGTACGCTTTAATGAATCAAATTCCGATCACAGATGAAGCAAGCGCATTAGAATATATGGGTGAAACTGTAGATGTGGTTCAAGGGCGTTCTGATAACATTAAAATTACTTATTCAGAGGATTTACAACTTGCTCGCCTGATTCTAAATGCACAGCGGCAGAGTTGATTTAGGTCAATATTTTTTAAAGCGCTTGTTTTTGAAAAGATACAGGCGCTTTTTTTATACACTACAATTCATTAACGATAATAAGTTGATTTTATACTGAATTGGCATATACATTGCTTTTATAAACATAACGATTATTGCAGGAGAGATGTCCTTTTAGGATACGCCGAAGGAGCAACGACCCCGGAAACTCTCAGGCAAAAGGACTGTAGTGATCGATAAGTAATCTGGAGAGAAGTATCTTAGTATACTCACCGAAGGGGATGGTCGACAGATTTATGGTAAATCTAGTCGCATCGAAGCTCTCAGGTACCATGACAGATGGGGCAACTTCTGAAATGTTGTAACATTTCAAAGGAGCAATTATGTCTCATATTATTGTGATTGGTGCGGGTATTACAGGTGTTACATCGGCCTATGAGCTGGCGAAATTGGGGTATCAGGTCACGGTGATTGACCGACATTTGTTTCCAGCCATGGAAACATCATTTGCCAATGGTGGACAGCTTTCAGCCTGTAATGCAGAAGTCTGGAATCAAAAATCTACAGTGGCCAAGGGCATCAAATGGATGTCTCACAAAGATGCACCGTTACTGTTAAATCCTTCATTTAATTTGCATAAATATAGTTGGCTATTTGAGTTTTTATCACAAATCAAAAATTATGAAAAAAATACCATCGATACGGTACGATTGGCACTTTTAGCCCGCCAACGCCTGTTTGAAATTGCTAAAGATGAAAATATTGATTTTAATCTGGAAAAGCGCGGTATTTTGCACATTTATCACAATGAATCTGACTATATCGTTGCCAAAAATGTGAATGATCTGTTGGTTAAAGGTCAGCTTGAGCGCTTTGGTGTCACGCCTGAACAAATGAAGCAGATTGAGCCGACTTTGGCAGGTGAATATTTTGGTGGATATTACACGCCTGGAGATGCAACAGGCGACATTCATAAATTTAGTGTGGGGTTGGCCGAGCGCTCAAAAACGTATGGCGTGAATTACCAGTTTGGTTGGGATGTCAAAGATGTTCAGTTAAATGAGCATATGGTTCGTGTGACGTGTTTGCCAAGTGATGAAAACATGTCGCAATTATCAAAAGAAGCGCTTTGTATTGAGGCCGACGGTGTTATTGTCTGTGGTGGTGTGGGAAGTTATCAGCTTGCACATATGCTGGGCGATCGAGTAAATGTATATCCGGTCAAAGGATATTCGATTACAGTGCATTTGAAAGATACGAAAAGCATTGCCAACGCGCCTTGGGTGAGTTTACTCGATGAACGTGCCAAGATCGTGACATCACGCCTAGGAGAAGATCGCTTACGCGTGGCCGGGACTGCCGAATTTAATGGCTATAACCGAGATATTCGGGCAGATCGTATTCAACCTTTAATTAATTGGGTGAATGAAAACTTTGATCTTTCCACCGAGCATGTGGTGCCTTGGGCAGGCTTAAGACCTATGATGCCCAACATGATGCCGGTTGTAAAACAGGGCAGACATCCACGTGTATTTTACAACACTGGACATGGCCATTTAGGATGGACACTTTCGGCCGCAACTGCTTCCATGATTAGTCAAGAAATTGCGATGAAGGTTCCTGCCTAAACATATTCACACGGCATGCATTCAGGTGTATGCCGATTTAATCGTAAAGCCGATAAATACCTGTAAAACGCTCACAGCCTTTTTGCTCGGTTTTAACAACTAAAAGGCTTTTTTGAAAATTAAATGTATACGCACAGTCGTGCTCGTTATCGACAATCTGATTTTTCTTCTCAGGTGAGGTATAAGCTAAAAATGGCACAGTTTGGGTTTCAGATCGATTGTTCGGATTTCGATATGCAATTCCTTCAATCTTGATTTTATCTTTGCTTAATTGATGAACTTGTAAATGAACTGGCGATGTGGCTAATGTTCCATTGTCATATTTGAGAAAATGCTGTGTAAGCGTTTGATTTAAAGATGTATAAGTGTTGAGTTCATCGGAACGAACATCAAATTGTTGCTTAATACATTGAGAGGTTTTGCAAAGTTTGGTTTGATTCAGCCACAACGTGTGAGTGTCTTTGAGCAACTGAACCGGTGCATCTGAAACCAGATAAGCGGTTAAAAATTTGCTGTCGAGTGCTTGGCGTGAGCTTTTAAACGTACCTGAGCAGATCTTTCCCTCAAGCGGTGTATCAGATTTTGCATCACAGTTGCTCAATGGAAAAGCTTGGGCAAATGTACACCATCCACCAATCATTAGAACATAAGCTACGTTTTTTAAAGGAAATCTATCTGTATTAAACGGCATGATCGCTTATACTTTCATTTGACTTTGCTTCACGTACTATAGCGAAACCGCAAGCCAGAATACAAGATGAGTTGTTTATTTATAGAAGGAATGAATAGTGGTTGTACAAGTTCGAATTGGCCAGGGATTAGATGTGCATGCCTTTGAAGAGGGCGATCATGTCACACTGGCTGGAGTCAAGATTCCGCATTCACATGGCTTAAAAGCGCATTCAGATGGTGATGTCGTGTTACATGCATTGTCCGATGCACTTTTAGGAGCATTGGCATTAGGCGATATTGGTCAGCACTTTCCAGATACAGATCCAGCATTTAAAGGTGTGGATAGCCGAGTATTGCTTAAACATATTTATCAGCTTATTTTGGATCGTGGCTATGTACTCAATAATGCGGATATCACGGTTGCCTGTGAGCGACCTAAGCTAGCCAAGCATAATCTTGACATGCGTCAGAGTATTGCTGATGTTTTGGAGGTTGATGTGACGCAGATTAGTATCAAGGCCACTACAACCGAACAGCTGGGTTTTACGGGACGTCAGGAAGGTATTCTGGCTACAGCAACCGTATTGATCTCGCATCAGGTAAAATGATCGGATTGATTCATGGTATTTTGAATATCGCGTGTTGCTTTACGGCCTTGAAGCTGTAAAGCAATACTATGAATAATGCCCGTCCAAGTTTCGTTGGGTTGCCACACTTCTTCAAGTTGTGTTTGGGCCTCTGAAATATCAATATCCATATAATATTGACGATATAGGTACATCAAACAACTGACCCGATAATTTTTAGCACAATGAATCCAGACCATTTCATTACCGACAAGATGATCAATCAGGTCTAAAATTAACAAACCTTGTTCAGCATTTGGCATGTCCCATAACATAGGCAAATGGATATAATTGAGCCCAAGTTCGAGACAGATTCGATCTTCATGATCTAAGTGTGGATCGGCATCATTTAAGGCCAGATTAATGACGGTACTAAAGCCATATTCTTTAATACACTTAAGCTGTTCTGCGCTTGGTTGACCAGAACTAAAAAGATGTGCATGGATAGGTGCGAAGGCTGGAATTTCAGCAAGAGATCGTTCTAAAGATGTCATAAGCGTTTTGCTGAGTATTCATATTAAATCTTAAAAATCACTTATAACCAATTCTTTATGACAAATCCAGACAATTTCGCTTATTCGTGACGAATCAAAAAATCATGACATAAAAAAAGAGAGGATAACCTCTCTTTTTTTATAACACCTATAACTTAAGCTTTCTGTGCAACCAAAGGTGCTGTTTCACGGCGCTTGAGTAAAGCGTAGCTCAGACCTGTTACTAAGCTGCCCGCAGCAATCGCAATGAGATACAGCCACGCGTGGTTGATTGCATTTGGAATCAGCAATACAAATACGCCACCATGCGGTGTAACCAGCTCGCAATGAAATAGTGCAACAAGCGCACCTGTGACTGCACCACCAGCGATACAGGTTGGAATTACTCGCATTGGATCTTTTGCTGCAAATGGAATTGCACCTTCAGAAATAAAACACAAGCCCAAAACAAATGCAGCCTTACCTGCATCGCGTTCGCCCGTATTAAATTTATTTTTCGCAAAGAATGTAGCCAGCGCCATTCCAAGTGCAGGTACCATACCGCCCGCCATTGTGGCAGCCATTGGCATATACGTATTGGTGGTTAAAAGGCCTACAGTAAAAGCATAAGCTGCTTTGTTGATTGGCCCACCCAAATCGATACACATCATCGATGCCAAAACAATTCCCATCAACACAGCGTTGGTTGTACCCATGTTGTTCAGGAAGTCTTTCATCATTTCAAAGATTTGAGCAACTGGACTACCCACAACATAGTACATGATCAAACCAACCGATAATGTTCCCAATAATGGAACAATGAGGATTGGTTTTAATGACTCAAGGCTGGTTGGCAACTTGATTTTTTTGGCCAAAAACAACGCGATATAACCAGCAAGGAAACCTGAAACAATCCCGCCCAAAAAGCCTGCTTGTAACTGGGTCGCCAATAAGCCACCAATCAGTCCTGGTGTTAAGCCTGGGCGGTCGGCAATTGAATAGGCAATATAGCCAGACAACATCGGCACCATGAGTGTAAAAGCTGTTACACCAATTTGCTTCAAAACATAAGCTAAACTTCCGCTTTGTTCAGCAGCATTTAAACCAAAACATAGCGATAGTGCGATAAGCAAGCCACCCGCAACCACCATAGGTAGCATGAAAGAAACACCTGTCAGTAGGTGTTTGTACACGCCAGCCTTTTCTTTTGTCGCTGAGCCAGACGCTGCGGTTGCAGCTTGCTTGGACGATTCAAGAACCTTCGCTTCGCTAATCGCTTGTTGAAACGCCTTGTCAGTTTGTTTTAAGGCAAAGCCTGTGCTGCAACGATAAACGCGTTTACCCACAAAGCGGTCGGTATTCACTTCAATATCTGTTGCCAAAATGACAATGTCGGCCGCTTCAATCGCTTCTGCTGTCAGAATGTTTTTTGCGCCAACAGAGCCTTGGGTTTCAACATCAATGATATAGTCGTGCTTGGTCGCACCTTGTTGTAAAGCCTCAGCAGCCATAAAGGTGTGCGCTACACCCGTTGGGCAAGCTGTGATTGCAACAAAGCGTTTTGCCTGATTGCCAGTTGAAGCTGTGAGTGAGGTAGACTCACTTGCAGCTTTAGCATTGTTTAAGGCATGACTGAGTAATTCATCTGTATTCTTTGTGGCATCATCCAAACGAATTTGTGCGACCAAGTTTGCAGGGTACGCAGCAACATTACTCGGTAGATCACCCAGAAACACCACAACATCGACATTATGCTGTGGAATGTCATCTTTTGATGCAATAGTCGTGCTGGTATAGCCCAATTTGTTTGCAGATTGAGTCAACTTTTTTGCCAAAATCGAAGCATTGACGTACTGCTGCGTACTATTGATCACAAATAAGAGGGATTGAACTGTCTGCATCAGATTAACTCAATGATTTGATAGTGGTTTGTTGTTTAAGATTCAACAGCTTTTCTTCTGTTGGTACGCGAAAGCCAATTTGGCTCACAGCATTACTTGCAATTGCAGTTGCCGTTTGAAGTGTTTCTTCGGCAGAGAGCTTGCTGACCAAACCATGTATCATTCCTGCCAACAATGAATCACCTGCACCTACTGTACTTTTCACTTCTACTTTAGGCGGCAACGATTTTAATGCTTGAGCAGGGTTGAGCCAGTGCACGCCGTCTTCACCCATCGAAATCACAACATGCTCAATACGGCTATCGAGCGCTTTAAACAATTCGATTTGTTCAGACAGTTCGGTGAGCTTCTTACCATAACTTTCTTCAAGTTCATCGGTATTGGGTTTGATCATCCAAGGATGCATTGAAATCGCGGCGACAAGTGCTTCACCACTGGTATCAATTGCGACCAGTTTATTGGCTTTTTGCAACATATCCATCAATGCTTTTAAATCGTCTACTGAAAATCCTTGTGGCAAACTTCCACCAATGACAACGCATTCAACTTCTTGAGCAGCCTGATGAATCTGAAGCATCAAGCGTTGCTTGTCACTTTCGGAAACCAGAAAACCTTTACCGTTAATATCCGTCATGCGACCAGAGTGTTCTGCAATTTTGACATTCTGGCGTGTTTCGCCCGGAATATAGATAAACTGATTTTCAAAGTGCATTTCTTCAAAGTGGCGATCAAAAATCTCTCGATTTCTTACCCCTAAGAAGCCCGAAACAATGACATCATGCCCCAAATCATGTAAGACCTGTGCAACATTTAATCCTTTACCTGCAGCATGTAGTTGTACATGCTGCTGACGATTGACTGCACCGACATGAAGTGTTTCAAGTTCGATAGTGATATCAATAGCTGGATTTAGAGTAATCGTTAAAATTTTTGCCATGGGTTGTTATTCCGCCAATTCACGAACTGCAATCGCACTATCGCAAAGCAATGCTTTTTGCGCGAGTTTTTGACACTCAGCATAATTTAAGTGACGCACTTGAGCCTTAACCAGTGGAATGCTGGAAATTGACATACTGAGCTCATCAACGCCAAGTCCCATTAAAATGGGTACAGCTTTAGGATCTGCGGCAAGTTCACCACAAATACCCACCCATTTGTTATTGGCATGTGCAGCACGTACCGTTTGATCAATTAAAAGCAGGATACTTGGGTGAAGTCCGTCTGCTTCAGCCGATAAAATCGGATGACCACGGTCAATTGCCATGGTGTATTGCGTTAAGTCATTTGTACCGATACTAAAGAAGTCGACTTCTTTAGCTAAAATAGGGGTCAAGAGCGCTGCGGAAGGAACCTCAATCATGATGCCGACTTCAAGGTTTTCACACGGATACTGCTGTAGTACTTCGTCTAAGATGCCTTTAGCAGCGCGCCATTCTTCAACTCGACCAACCATTGGAAACATAATGCGCAGCGGGCGATTATCTGCCGATTTAAGCAATGCAATTAATTGCTGACGCAGTAATGTTGGTTTGCGTAAAGTCAAACGAATACCGCGTAATCCCAAAAATGGATTTTCTTCGGCTGCAATCGGTAAGTATGGAAGTGGCTTGTCTCCACCTACATCAAGTGTACGAACGACAAGTGGACGGCCTTCGAGTGCATCAAGTACATGACGGTAATCTTTTTCTTGAGCTAATTCATCTGGTGCGCTGTTATGCGACATAAACACCAGTTCAGTACGCAATAAGCCAATGGCTTCTGCGCCGTTTTGAACAGCTTTAGCAGTATCGACAATTTTTCCAACATTGGCAGCAATTTCGATTTGATGCTGGTCTGTGGTAATCGCTGGTTCGTGTGCAGATTTTTCAGCTTCTTCACGGCGTAGACGCTGTACTTCTCGTTCACGAATTGCATGTTCAATCTGTTCAGGTGAAGGATTCACTTCGAATTCACCTGTGTCACCGTTAATGAGTACAACTGCATGCGAATCAATGTTCAGTACGGCATCACCTGCACCCACAACAGCCGGAATACCTAAAGCACGAGCGACAATGGCACTGTGGGCACTTGCACCACCAATCGACGTCAGAATACCTGCGACACGATCTTTGTTTAGGCGGGCAACATCGCTCGGACCTACATCATGCATAATCAGGATGTAAGGTTGCTCTGGCTCTTCCACTTCAGGCTCATTACACAAAATGGCCAAAACCTTATCGCCGATATCACGCAAATCAGCAGCACGTTCTGCAAGCAGTTTATCCTTCAAGCCTTCTTGTGCCTTGGCTGCTTTTTCAATATGTTCATGCCATGCAGCGGCCGCACTTAAATTGTGATTTAACGCCAAATGAACTTGTTGAATCAGATCTGGGTCATCAAGCATTTCAAGGTGAGCAAGAAAAATTTGCTTGATGTCTTTCGATGCAGATTTTGAAATGTATTGGTGAATGGTGTTTTTAACCGTACGAATTGCAATTTCAAGCTTTTCTTTTTCTTCTTTTAAACTGCCTGCATAACGATCGTAATTAAATTTTTTCGGCTTAATGACATGCGCAGGGCCAAATGCTAAACCAGAAGAGGCTGCAATACCGCAATGGGTAATTTCATACTGTTCGGTTTCAGCCGAGCTGTCCTGATCAAGTACTGAATTTAAAAACAGATTTTCTTCAATTGGCTCAACTTCTTCACCTAAACCATCACGTATAGCCTCGACAATCTGATCGAGTGCCAAAATTGCATCTGTATCAGGTTCTGCAATAAAGGTTAGGCGTTGACCACGTTGACAACCCAAAGACAGGAGTTTAGTCAGGCTTTTTGCAGAAACAAAACTACCACCATCAACTGATACCTGAAGATCACCACTAAAGGTTTTGGTGAGGTTTACCAGTTGTGTTGCCGGGCGTGCATGTAAACCATGGGCATTGGCAAGTAAAATATTGCGTGAAGGCCAGTCTGGAATCGTTTCTGCACCAACAAGTTTGGCAATTTGATTGCTAGATTGCTCATCGTCTAGCTGTTGTTGTACTTGTGGTTGAAACAGCACATCCATCAAGCGGTTAAATTGTTGTGTATCGAGCTGTTCATTTTCAGCAATACAAATCAGGGTTTTGATGGTACTGCCTTGAAAAGCCAATGGTTGTTTAGCTTTCACAATACTCACGGCAGGTTGTTTTACATAACCTGAACCTGAAATTGACCAAAGATCATCTTGAATTTGAATCGTATTTTTAGGATTAAGTTGACTAATAAAACCAGGTTCAACCAATTTTTGTTGTTTGAGAAGCTTACTTGCATTCCAGAAGAAGTCTTCGATATCGTCAACCTGTGTATCGGTTTGAATTAAATTTTCATGCAAGACCAATGATTGGGGCTGTGCTTGTAAAATTTCGATAATCTGTTCTGCTGTTGTAGCAGACTTAACCAACTCATGTACATCTTTACTCAACGCACGCGTCAGAATTTGTAAAACCTGCAAATGTTCATCTGATTTTGCTGCAATAACCACAGCCAAGTAAATAACATTTTCACCGTCCCAGACAACACCGTCTGGAAAATGTGCTAAACGAACACCTGTGCTTAAAATAAATTCTCGTGATTGTGGTGTTCCATGTGGAATCGCAATCCCTTGACCCAAATATGTCGCGCTTTGCTTTTCACGTGCCTCAAGTCCAGAAAGATATTCAGCAGTTACGAGTTGGTCTTCAACCAGAATATTTATTAAACATTGTAGCGCTTCTGCTTTATCACCAGCATGTTGATGCATGTGAACATGTTGGGGCTCAAGTACTAACATAAAGCTTCCTTTGATAATTTTAATGAAGACCTTGAAATGCTCAGGATATAAAAAAGAAGCCAATTCATCGTCATTTTAAATCAAGTTAAACTTAAAAATAGGACTTAGCTTCCGGTGAAACTTTAACAGAACTTCATAAAATTATCGATATGATAAAGTACCAACTCACTTATTTTTTAGTCAAAAGCTCAAACAAAAATAGAAACTTTTCTGCAAGTTACATATAATTCGTCAAATTGATTTAGTAAGCGGATGCGGCTATAAAAGTGGGTGACTTTAAACGCAAGTATTAAGCGGGAGTAATGATGCGAGTAATTGAACGTATTTTAAAGCGATAAGTCATGATATTTTGAATAGAACGTATAAGATTAAATAAGAGAGAAGGGCAATTGGCAAAAATGGTCAAAAAATAAAAATAATAAAAGTGAGTAAGTAATTTAAGTTCAAACAGATGAAAAAAATGGATGATTACTCATCCATTTTCTCTAATTTAGATTTGGCTCTTTCGGCACCCAGTTTTCGAAACTTATGGTCGACGAAAGCCCAGACACAGAAGGCGAAAGATACGATCAAGGCATAGCCAAAGTATTCGGGCTTTAAGTTACCCTTAATCATGCCTTGAAACATGATCGTAAGCATTAGAGCAAACGTGGTTACTCCATATACGACCATATTTGAGGTCTTCAGAGTGTTAATGAAGACTTGCTTATTGAAATGTATTGATGACATCTCCACCCCTCCCATGTTTATTTACGTTTAAATCACAGTAGCGAATTGCTATATCATTTGTTGTACTGCGATTTAGATTCTATTTCAAGAGTTGATACTATTATTTTTTCACTTGATATACAAAAATGATAATACACTGCATCATTATTCAAGAAAAATAATAATATTTAGCTCGAAAATATTAAAAGCATCTTAAAGTGTAGCTTCAGTATACGATAGGAATAACGCGATCAATATTCGACAAAAGTGTCACGTAGATGCTTCATTGTTGTTAAGCAAAAAATGAGCCAGAAAAGACAGTTTTAGAATTTTTATCAGTATCAAATAAAAAATGCCTGTTTTGGGTAAAAACGACGGCATTTTTATTGATTGCAAGATGCGGCTTGGATAAAGCACGCGCTTACATTAACGATGGGTGAAAACGATTAATTTTTCACTTTATCGATCACAATAGAAATGACGAGTACCACTAAAGATGGGATCAACCATGCTAAATTTTGCTCATTGAGTGGCAAATGCTGCACAAACGATGGAAGTGCATCTGTGAAACCGGCTGTTTTTAAGCCTTCTATAATACCAAACAAGAATGAGCATGCAGTCACAGAGCCTACAACGTTGGATGGTTTTTTCCAGAATTTCCAGAAGAAACTCAGCATAATCACCACAATTGCAGGTGGATAAATTGCAGTCAGTACCGGTACCGACACCGCAATCAGTTTAGTCAAACCAAGATTTGAGATAATGAGCGAGAAACCGACCAGCACAAATACAAATAATTTGTAAGGAAGTTTAGTTAATTGCGCAAAATACTCAGCACATGCACAGGTGAGGCCAATCGCGGTCACCATACAGGCAAGGAAAATCAGGCCAGATAAAAACCAAGTACCTAGGTTTCCAAAGGCATGCTGCACATAAGCGTGCAAAATCACAGCACCGTTGCTCGCATTTGGTGCAACTTCATGACTACCTAAGCCGAGTTTAAACAAGCTTAAATAAACCAGTGTTAAACCAATACCAGAAATAATGCTGGCAATGATAGCATAACGTGTAACCAGTTTCGGATCACTTACACCACGCGAGTAAATCGCCTGAATAATGACGATACCAAAAACCAGTGCACCTAAAGTATCCATAGTCAAATAGCCATTTACAAAACCTTCCGACACCGGGTTGGTGACGTAGTTGTTGATGGCTGGTGGGATATAACCTGATGGAATTGCAACCGCAGCAATACCTAAAATCGCCAACGCGAAAATCTTAAGAGGTGCCAATACATGGCCAACGGTATCGAGAAGTTTGTTTGGATACAATGAAACCAAAGTTACTACAGCAAAATACACGATACTGTAGATCAGCAAACTGCTTGCAGATGTGCCAAAAAACGATGAAAAGCCAATTTCATACGAAACAGTGGCAGTTCGTGGAGTAGCAAAAAGTGGACCGACAGACAGATAACACACAACGGTCAAAATTAAGCTGAAAACACGTCCAAGCGGTGAGCTGATCATCGCGATTGAACCCTCCATACGAGACAAGGCCATAATCGTGATGACTGGTAGACCCACTGCGGTGATCAAGAATCCTGCAGCAGCCAGCCAGACGTGTTCACCTGCTTGTTGTGCAACAATCGGTGGGAAGATAATATTGCCAGCCCCAATAAATAGAGCAAAGGTCATAAACCCCAATGCAATAATATCTGAAGTACGAAGACTAGTCATAAAAAAGGTGAGACGCAGTAAAGAAGCGCGAATTTTAGAGCAAAAGGAGCCATTTTTGTGCAATTCGAATGGCTTAAAAATTAATAAAAACACCTATTTGCTGCCTGATTGTTTAGTAAAAAAGCACACTGTTTAATTTATATACTTGATATCTTTGCCAACATTTTTAATTTCAAACTTTTATTGCGAATAAAATTTTTATTCATTTATTCATCAAATTTACATTAAATGTGCAAATATTGATCTATTTTGAGTTTTTATTGTGATGTGCCGAATTGGAAATTGAACCATTCCATGATAGTTATGTTAATGATTCTCAAAACTAGTATAATAAGTCGGATACGACCGAGGGTAATTACATGCGTGCATCAACTGTAACGATTAAAGACCAGCAAGACTTAGAACATCTACGTGTATCTGGGCGTTTGGCTGCTCAAGTGCTTGAAATGATCGGTCAATTTGTAAAGCCTGGCGTGAGTACAGATGAGCTTGATCAACGTTGTCATGATTTTATTGTAAATACGCTGAACGTAATTCCAGCAAATGTCGGCTATCACGGCTTTACCAAGACCATCTGTACCTCAGTCAATGAGGTAGTCTGTCATGGTATTCCATCGCCAAGTAAAATTTTACAAGATGGCGATATTATCAATATCGATGTTGCGATTATTAAAGATGGATATTTTGGCGATACCAGTCGCATGTATCTGGTGGGAGATGTACAGCCAGAAGCAAAAAAACTGGTGATGACCACTTATAATGCGATGCGTGCCGGAATACTCAGTGTCAAACCTGGCGCTACTTTGGGCGACATTGGTCATGCCATTCAAAAAGTTGCCGAAACTGAAGGTTATTCCATTGTGCGTGAATATTGCGGTCATGGAATTGGAAAGGTCTATCATGAACAGCCGAATATTCTGCACTATGGTCAACCGAATCAGGGCATGGTATTGCAAAAGGGGATGGTATTTACCATTGAACCGATGGTGAATGCGGGCAAGCAGCATGTGAAAGAATTGAGTGACGGCTGGACTGTGGTAACCACAGATAAATCTTTATCTGCACAATGGGAACATATGGTGGCGGTGACTGAGACAGGTTTTGAGTTACTCACGCCGTGGCCAGAAGGAACCGGAATTTATCCTGAAATTGTACAATCAATATAAGTTGTAAACAGACCTCAACATGTGTCTAAAGCATTTTGAGGTCTGCACAAATAAGAAATAATGATCATTTTTAGTTTAAAAAATCTAAAACACAATAATGAGACATCATCATGACCTATAAATATGAATATGCGGGATTTTGGTTGCGTGTAGGTGCAACAATTATTGATACCTTGATTATTATGCTTGCAGTGATTCCTGCGGCTTGGATTTTTTACCATGGCGATATGGATTTGATCTTTTCGACTGGATTAAGTGATCGACAATCTTCGCCTTGGTTTGATGCAATCATCAACTACGTTTTTCCATTTATTTATTCCATTTTGTTTTGGATTTTTTTAAAAGGAACGCCAGGAAAACGTCTGATGCGCTTAAAAGTACTCGATGAACAAACGGGACATCCCTTAACATGGGGGCAAGCTATTTTGCGCTATATTGGTTATTTTCCATCTACTTTGGTTTTATTTTTGGGCTTTTTCTGGATCGCTTTTGATAGCAAGAAGCAAGGCTGGCATGACAAAATGGCCAAAACCGTAGTGGTTCGCGAGCTATAGACCGCTAAAATTTTTAAATGCACGTCTTGTAAATTAATTTTAGAGAAATATAATACGTGCAAATTTAATACGAGGAGACCCTAAGTGGGAAGTTGTTCGAGGTTGTGCTGTCAAACGGTTAAGCGCGTTATTCTCTGAGCAAGTTAGTACACATTTAGGGTGGCTATCTTGCAATGAGATAGCCTGTTTATCATTTTTCATCATGTTCTTCTTATCCGTCTGCATTTTTTGCTGGGCAGAATGTCGTCTTCTTGCTTAGGCCTCCTGTGATCTGGGAGAAGCCTATGTGGTTACATGCTTCGTTACTAAAACTCTTGAGCATGCAATGCTTATGTGCGTGGCTATGTATTTTGTTTGTGCAATATGTACACGCAAGCCCGCTTTTAAATACTGATGATCCTGAGATCACAGCGTATGCCCATTGCCAGCTTGAGACTTCTGTTGTGGCATCTAAGCCATCAGCAACTGTTTCACAATTCAATACAGCCTGCCAAGTAGTGAAAGGTGTAGAAACATCATTTGGATATGCGAACACCTCTGCCATAGCCAACTCGACAGCATGGTCTGCGCAAATTAAATCGGTATTGGTGCCCATGCAACGCTGGGGGCTTGCCGCAAGCCTTGGCACAACAAAAAATGATTCACCGGTAGGGGACCAACGAGCTTGGTTTCTCAATTTTCCTTCTGCTGTTTCACTCAATGATGGACACATCCACTTGTATAGCAATATTGGCTATCAAAAGGTGCAATCGCATGACGATTTGATGCGTTGGAGCACAGCAATGGATATTGGGCTCACCCAAAATACAGGAATCAGTTTAGAGTTTTTTAATCAAGACCGTCAGGCGCCATTTACTCAAGCTGTTATACATCATGTTTTTTCAGATGTTTTGAGTTTAGAGTTTTCATTTGGCCAGCGCTTACAAGATTTTCGACAGCGATGGTTTGGCTTTGGCCTGAGCTTTACGCCTTAATTTTTATTTTCTTTACATTGTAAACACATCTCTAAACAAACGGCTTTTTTACATAAAAAAAGTCACGACTTCGTATGCCTGAAAAAAGGAGATCTTTTATGAAATATGATCTATGGCAACGTCTATTTACTCGATTTTTGCAAACATTTCATCTCAAGCGTTTTTTTGAGCGACATCGTTCTTTTAAAGAAATGCATCAATCAAGTTATGCCAAAGAAATTGGACAGGCTTTATCGCAACAGCTGAAGGCCAATGCTCAAATGGAAATGAGTCAGCTTTTAGAAAAATTACATACAGCGCAAGATGGTTTAACAGAAGCGCACGCGTATCAACAGCAACAGACACATGGTTTGAATGAAGTTGCTCAGGAAAAGCCACTTACTTGGTGGCAGCATGTATGGTATTGCTATCGTAATCCATTTAATGTGCTACTTAGTCTTTTAGCGCTTGTTGCTTTTTTAACTGATGATTTCACTGGTGGATTAATCATCACTATTATGGTGTCACTATCGACCTTATTACGTTACTGGCAGGAATCAAAATCCAACAAGGCTGCTGAGTCGCTTAAAGCAATGGTGACCAATACCGCTATGGTGCTGCGCCATAACGTCAATACTCAAGATCAGATTTTGATCAAGCAACGTTATGGCGTTGAGGTGAAGCAATTAAAAAGTATTCAATTTGAAATACCGATTCAGTATTTGGTGCCTGGCGATATTATTTTACTTTCAGCTGGCGATATGATTCCAGCCGATTGTCGAATTTTGACGGCAAAAGATTTATTTGTTTCGCAAGCAGCCATGACAGGTGAATCGATGCCTGTGGAGAAATATGCAACTGCACATACATCAGACATAAATTCTCCTTTAGAACTCGACAATTTACTGTTTATGGGCACCAATGTTGTCTCTGGAACAGCGCGTGCAGTGGTGATGAGTACAGGCATTCAAACTTATTTTGGTGCGCTGGCGCACCGCGTGACGGCAACTGATTATGCAGTGACTTCTTTTCAGCTAGGGGTAAATAAAGTCAGTTGGTTACTGATCCGTTTCATGTTGGTAATGGCACCGATTGTTTTGTTTATCAATGGCTTCACCAAAGGGGATTGGGGTGAGGCTGTGCTGTTTGCTTTATCTGTTGCGGTGGGTTTAACGCCTGAAATGCTTCCCATGATTGTGACGTCAACCCTTGCAAAAGGAGCAGTGTTTTTATCGCGTAAAAAAGTGATTGTAAAACGACTAGATGCTATACAAAATTTTGGTGCCATGGATGTGCTGTGTACAGACAAAACAGGCACATTAACGCAAGATAAAATCTTTCTTTCGCATCATGTTGATGTGCTTGGTAAAAAATCGCATTCCGTATTAATGCAGGCATTCTTAAACAGTTATTACCAAACGGGGCTTAAGAACCTGTTGGATGTGGCCGTATTAGAAGCGGTTGATCAGGACATGAAGTTTGAAAAACTACGCTTTAAAAAGCTAGATGAAGTACCTTTCGATTTTGAACGCCGTAGAATGTCTGTTGTTGTGCGTACGCCACAGGCCCAAGTGCGTATGGTCAGCAAGGGAGCCGTTGAGGAAATTTTAAAAGTATGTTCGCATGTTGAGCTACAAGGCGAGATTAAACAGCTTAGCCCAGCGTTACGCCATGAGATACAGACCATAACGCAAAACTACAACCGCGAAGGATTGCGTGTTGTAGCAGTTGCATACCGTAATATTGATACGCATCAAGAAAGTTTTTCTGTGGCAGATGAATGTGATCTGATTCTGATGGGCTATCTTACCTTTTTAGATCCACCGAAAGAGTCAGCTCGACCTGCCATCCAGCAGTTACATGCACATGGTGTAGCTGTGAAGGTATTAACGGGCGATAACGAGTTCGTCACACAAAAAATATGCCGTGAAATCGGGATTGCCCATGACAAGGTACTCCTCGGTGGCGAAATCGAAATGCTATCCGACGCGCAGCTTAAAGTTGCGGTTGAGCAGCATACTATTTTTGCAAAACTAAGTCCTATTCATAAAGAACGTATTGTCGATCAGCTAAAAGCGAATGGGCATGTGGTCGGATTTTTGGGCGATGGAATCAATGATGCTGCCGCAATACGTGCTGCAGATATTGGCATTTCAGTCGATTCAGCAGTGGATATTGCCAAGGAATCTGCCGATCTGATTTTACTAGAAAAGAGTTTGATGGTGCTTGAAAATGGTGTGCTTGAAGGGCGTCGAACATTTGCCAATATGCTCAAATATATCAAAATGACGGCCAGTTCAAATTTTGGTAATGTTTTTTCGGTATTGGTGGCGAGTGCTTTTATTCCATTTTTACCTATGCTACCGATTCATCTACTGGTACAAAACTTACTCTACGATGTATCTCAGATTGCTATTCCGTTTGATCATGTGGACGAAGAACAACTAAAAAAACCGCAGCGCTGGCAGCCTTCTGAAGTTGGGCGCTTTATGGTGGTATTTGGTCCGATTAGCTCCATCTTTGATATTCTGACCTTTTGCATGATGTGGTTTATTTTTCATGCCAATACGCCAGCGCAGCAAACCATGTTTCAATCTGGCTGGTTTGTGGTGGGACTACTCACGCAAACCATGGTTGTGCATATGATTCGAACCAAAAAAATACCGTTTATTCAAAGTTGCGCAGCTCCGCCACTGTTGATCATGACGGTAATTATTTGTGCAATTGGCATTTTTTTACCAATGGGACCTCTGGCAAGCTACTTAAAGCTTGAAGCATTGCCTTGGATTTACTTTGTATATTTACCTTTTATTTTGTTTGCTTATATGTGTTTGACTCAATTCATCAAACAAATTTATATCCGTCGATATGGCTGGCAATAAGAGAAACAGCATGACTTTACAATTTTTACAAAATACCAGTGTGTCCAATATGGCCGATACCTTAATTAGTCTGGCAGCCGCATTTATTTTGGGTGGATTGATTGGATTCGAGCGACAATACCGACAGCGTACAGCCGGGCTGCGAACCAACGTATTAGTTGCGCTTGGCGCTGCAATTTTTGTCGATATTGCAAATAACCTGTCGGCGTCGGATGGCGCTGTGAGGGTCATCGCTTACGTGGTGTCAGGGATCGGTTTTTTAGGTGCAGGTGTAATTATGCGCCAAGAAGGTAACATTCATGGTTTAAATACAGCGGCTACACTTTGGTGCTCAGCCGCTGTGGGCGCAGCCGCAGGAGCTGATCTGATTGTGGAGGCATTGGTCGCGACAGCATTCATTCTGGCTGCCAACACATTACTGCGACCCTTGGTGAATATGATTGATCGCCAGCCGCTAGATGCAGAATCTGAAGTGACGCATATCATTTACCTAACGTCTAATAAAAGTCATCGTAAATTGGTGATGTATAAATTGACCGAGATCCTGCATCATTTTAATTATCCATTAAAAGACCTAGATGTCGAACCCTTTGGCGAAAATGACATTGAAATTGAAGCGACACTGATTGCGACCTCGATTGATCCAGTCGAAATGAATGAAATCATTAAACAGATCAATCAGGTACCGCAAGTACAACAGGCCTATTGGGATAAAAATACCATGGCATAAGCAGCATACATATGATGAGGTTTAAGATGGACTTTTCTTAAGTTTTAACTTAAAGACGATCATCACGATGATGCCTACAATCAAACCCCAAAAGGCAGAGCCGATACCAAAAAACTGAATTCCCGAGGCGCTGCATAAAAAAGTGAGCAGTGCCGCCTCGCGGTCATTCACATCGTGAAATGCCAGGGCAATGTTGTGACTAATCGTCCCAAACAGTGCAATACCCGCCAATGCAATAATGAATAACGAAGGGAATGACATCAGTAAGCTGGTTAAGGTTGCGGCGAACACGCCCATCAATATATAGAAAAATCCACAGCTAATGCCTGCAATATAGCGCTTGCTTGGATCTGGATGAACTTGATCATCTAGACTTACCGCCGCACTGATGGCGGCAATATTTACAGTGTAGCAACCAAAAGGTGCAAGAATGGCTTGGGTGGCACCGGTCCATCCAATCAGTTGATTAACGTGAGGTGTATAGCCATAGCTTTTGATCATGGCGATACCCGGCAAATATTGCGATGCCACATTAATCACAAAAAGTGGTAAGGCCAAACCCAAAATGGCAGAACCTGTAAAATGTGGCGTGATCCATTCAGGTTTTGCCAAATCCCAATGCAAAACAGGTGGATGGAAAGTCATAAACAAAGGACACAGAATTACACCAACGACCACGGTTATCACGATACAGTAGCGTGGCCAGATGCGTTTACTCATAACATAGATTGCGAGCAGACTGATAATAAACTGCCAGTCGTTTTGCATATTGGCAAAGAGTGCAATCCCAAATTTAAGCAACACACCGGCTAACATCGCGCTGGTGAGGCTTTGTGGAATATGCGCCAGTACTTTCTCAAAGATACCTAAAAAGCCTAATAATGCAGTTAACACACCACATAGCAAAAATGCGCCAATCGCTTCATGTAAGGAGTAACCGCTGCCAGTCGCTATGATCAGTGCCAAGCCTGCGGTCGACCATGATGTCGCGACCGGATATTTAAACTTCCAAGATAAAAACAGACCAGAAGCGCCGATTCCAATGCCCAACGCCCAAAACCAAGAGGTAATCTGGCTCGTGGTGGCCCCTAAAATCTGTGCAGCCTGTATCACTAATACCGAGGATACGCTAATCCCGATGAGAAAAGTGACAAATCCTGCAAAAGCAGCCGGAAGAGTAAAATCACGAAGAAATGTACGCATGATTCAATATTTATCATCTGTTTGTGAGTGAAGTGTCTTTCATAGAGACACATTAAATTTAAAACTCAGTGTAACTATCTCATTAAATAGAAAATAGGTTCAAAGATTACAATGTTGATGTGGCAAGCCTCAGCCCAAAACCAAAAAACAGCACACCTACCAGAGCAATGCAGATAGCGGATGTTTTATGTTTTGATTTAAAAAAATCAGAAAGTCGAACACCTGAAAAAATTAGCGCCGTTAAATAGCCTAAGCTAATGCATTGTAAAATAATTGCAAGAGCAATAAAGCTAATCGCCGGATAGGGATAATCCGGATCTACAAACTGGATAAAAAAAGACAAAAAGAACAAGATCGCTTTGGGATTGAGCAGGCTGATACTCAGCGCAGTTCGATAAGGGTGAATCTGATCGAGTTTTGGTAGATCAGTCATTTCAGGCACTGAAATATGACAATTTTTATAACGTAGATAGCTGGCTTGAAGCAGCTTAAAGCCTAAGTAAGACAGATATGCTGCGCCTATCACTTTAAGCGTTGTAAAAATCCAGGGAAAAGCATGCATCAACGACGCTGCGCCCAGAACTGTACACAAAATTAAAATTGCATCGCCTGTGACAATACCCATTGCGCCTCGATATCCAGTTTGAATACCGTAACGTGATGCAATGGACATCACATATAAGGAGTTTGGCCCCGGCAAAAGAACAATAAAAAGCGTCCCTATGATATAGGTTGTTAAATCCGTGATCCCCAACACAACACGAAGTCCATAAAAAACCAGTTTTTGTACTATAACAAAAACCGGTCAAATTATGTGAATATTCACCTATTAGGCTTGAATTTCAGCATCGATTCCAAATGATTGACGCAATAGGTGAGTCAACTGTTCACGTGCTTTAATAAAGCCATCGATACCGCCTTGAAGTAATTGAAATGCCATTAAGTCATGTTCAAGCTCTTCTCTAAAGCTTTGTTCGGTTTGTGCAGAGCGTTCGACTGGATCTGCTGCATGCGCGGCTTCAATTGTGAGTGCTGGCTTAATTTCACGAGTATCCGATTCAAGCTGAGCCAAAAGTGCAGGGGCAATGGTCAGTAAATCACTACCAGCGAGGCCAAGTACCTGATCAGTACTACGGAAGCTCGCGCCCATGACTTGAGTTTTGATACCTTGTTGCTTGTAGTAGTTATAAATTTTCTTAACTGAAAGCACACCCGGATCTTGTTCGATTGGGTAGTGATCGACATTTTCAGCTTTTTTGTACCAGTCTAAAATGCGTCCAACAAAAGGCGAAATGAGGGTTACATTGGCATCTGCACAGGCTTGTGCCTGATGTAAACCAAACAGTAAGGTAAGATTACACGCAATGCCTTCAGCTTCTAAAACTTTGGCTGCCTGAATGCCTTGCCAAGTAGATGCAATTTTGATCAGTACGCGAGACTGATCGATACCATACTGATGGTACAAGGCAGAAAGTTCGCGCGCTTTTGCAATTGTTGCTTCGGTATCGTAAGACAACGAAGCATCAACCTCGGTAGAGACACGACCTTCGATGAGTTTTAAAATTTCAACACCAAACTTAACAGTCAAAATATCAATGGTACGTTCAATAAGTTCATCATTTTGATAGCCTTCTTGCTTGGCTTGATCAAACGCGGCTTCAATCAACGCTTTATTGTCAGGAATGCTGGCGGCAGCCGTAATCAGGGAGGGATTTGTGGTTGCATCCAAAGGACGAAATTTTTGAATTGCATCAAGATCACTACTATCAGCAACCACTGTAGTCCATTTTTTTAATTGATCGAGGGCAGATTGTGTCATTGTTTCAAGCGTCTTTATATAAGAATTCGGATGCATTTAGTTATAGCATAATCTTGCGTGAACCCAATGACTATTTAATCTTTTGCTCGTTTTCTCTGCAATTGCAAGTGATCAATCAGATAATGTGCAGCCACGCCAAGACTACTTTCGCGGCTCCAAACCAAATCGATATAATATTCAAATTTAGGCGTGAAATCTAAAATATTTAATATTTTTAATTGATTAGATAGCTTTGGATTTTCAATAAACATTTCACTAGGTAATACACCCCAGCCCAACTCACCTAAAATCATCATACAGGCCGAGTGATGGTTATCTGTACGCCAATACTGCTTGGAAAATAACAGTTCGGGTTTGATTTTACTATCACGACTTGCCACCACAATTTGCCGCTGCTGCACCAGATCTTTGAAACTGACCTGATCAAGTTGCGCCAAACAGTGTTCATTTGCAGCGACAGCAACCAGTGCTTCTTTTTTAATTTCTACAAATTGTTCACGATGGTCTAAGTGTTCACGTTCAAACATAAAAGCCAGTTGCGCGCTTTGATCGAGTAGCATGGCCAGAGCATCTTCTTGAGGCGCTGAGATAATATTAATTTGTAAAGTCGGAAATTTTTGTTCAATCAGCCGTATATAGTCGACCCAATGCGTGTGTAATAGTTCAGACACAATCACAATATTCAGTGCCGATTCCAAACCGGTACTTAAGGCAAACGCATGTTGCTTCCATTGATTCATCTCAATTAAGAGCTGTGCTGATTTTTCATATAAAACATGTGCCTGAGGTGTAGGAACTGGTTCGCGTCCTTTACGTTCAAACAAATTTAAGTTGAGGTCAATTTCCATATTGGCAATCGACATACTTACCGCGGATGGAACCTTGCCCAATTTTCTGGCTGCTGCTGAAAATGAACCGGTTTCCATAACGCTTTGAAAAATGATGAGTTGTTCTTGATTGATATTCATCTGTCAGAAAAATTGAAAGAACCTAATTAGATTTATCAGAATTATAAAAATAAAATGCAATCTATCCAAATAAAAGAGTGTTTAGAAATGTTGATTTCCAAAAGAAGACTTGTTCATGCATTTAGCTATGAAGGGATCTTGTTGATCATCATTGCGATTGCATTAAGCTTTATTTTTGATATGCCGATGGAAGTAACCGGAATGCTCGGTATTTTTATGGCGGTGACGTCGGTCTTCTGGAATATGATTTTCAACCATTATTTTGAGAAAGTTGAACATCGGTTACAATGGAAGCGGACAGTTGGTGTGCGTATATTGCATGCGATCGGGTTTGAGGGTGGACTTCTCATTGCTACGATTCCAATGATTGCTTATATGATGCAGTTAAGCCTGCT
Source organism: Acinetobacter sp. 243_ASPC (assembly GCF_001054715.1). Lineage (NCBI taxonomy): Bacteria > Pseudomonadati > Pseudomonadota > Gammaproteobacteria > Moraxellales > Moraxellaceae > Acinetobacter > Acinetobacter sp. 243_ASPC. The sequence continues at coordinate 64,208 of NZ_JVOR01000007.1, forward strand.
CGATGCATTTATTTTAGATTTAGGTTTGACCTTGTGTATTTTGGTGTATACCTTTATTTTTCAGTGGTGCTATGACGCGATTGAGAAACGCTTAGGTTATGCACCGCAGCATTCATCGTAAAAAAAAGCGCCTGTTGTAGGCGCTTTTTTTATGCTTATTTTTCGACGATCGCGACAACGCCTTGACCGCCTGCGGCACAAATCGACACTAGAATTTTGCCAGAACCTTTCTGATTCAAGATTTTCGCTGCAGTCGCCAAGATGCGTCCACCCGTTGCGGCAAATGGATGTCCAGCAGCCAATGAAGAACCATGAATGTTCAGTTTGCTACGGTCAATCGAGCCTAAAGGAGCATCAAGACCTAAACGTTCTTTACAGAATTTTGGATCTTCCCATGCTTTAAGGGTCGAAAGCACTTGAGATGCAAAGGCTTCATGAATCTCGTAGTAATCAAAATCTTGTAATTTCAGACCAGCGCGTTCAAGCATACGAGGAACAGCATAAGCCGGTGCCATGAGTAAGCCTTCTTTTTTACCCACAAAATCAACGGCCGCAGTTTCTGAAAAGCTTAAATAAGCCAGTACTTCATGACCGTTGGCTTTTGCCCATTCTTCGGATGCCAGCAAAACTACAGATGCACCGTCTGTCAGTGGTGTCGAGTTACCCGCAGTCATGGTGGCGGTTTCGCCCTTGCCAAATACAGGTTTAAGTTTGGCCAGTTTTTCTACTGATGAATCTGGGCGTAAGTTATTGTCACGCGTTAAACCCATAAACGGTGTGATCAGATCGTCAAAGAAACCAGCATCGTAGGCTTTGGCCATTTTATGATGTGAAGAGGCGGCAAGTTCATCTTGAGCCTGGCGTTCGATGCCCCATTCAAGTGCGGTAATGGCCGCATGATCTCCCATGGATAGCCCAGTGCGAGGCTCACCGTTTTTAGGAGCATCCATCAAGTCTTTAATGTTGATTTTAGCCAATGCCTTTAAACGATCTTTCGCTGTTTTGGCAATGTTGAGCTCAAGTAAAACCTTACGCAAGCCATCACCAAATGCAATCGGGGCATCGGATGTGGTATCTACACCGCCCGCAATACCGACCTCAATCTGACCCAACGCGATTTTATTTGCCACAGCAAAAGCTGCCTGCAAACCAGTGCCACAAGCCTGTTGTAAATCGTAAGCTGGTGTTTCAGGAGCCAATTGAGTATTAAGTACGCATTCACGGGTCATATTAAAGTCACGGCTATGCTTTAAAACAGCGCCTGCAACCACTTCGCCCACACGTGTGCCTTGAAGCTTATAGCGTTCAACTAAACCATTGAGTGCAGCAGTCAGCATGTCAATGTTGGACGCTTTAAAATACGCACCGTTAGAACGTGCAAATGGAATACGATTACCACCAATAATGGCGACGCGACGGATAGAAGTTTGGCTCATGATGCGATCCTGTTGAGCAGACGTTTTTTTAGATGTTGAAGTATTTGCAGAAGATTTGGCTTGTGTACCTGCCGAAGCGGTTTTAGCACGTGAACTGGCACGCTTTGGCTTTGCTGTCGCTTCAGTACTTTTTTTAGCTGTCGACGAGTCAGCCGCAGATGAGGTTCGACTGGTACGACGTGTTTGCGAGGTGCTTCGCGCTTTCGGTTTTGATGTATTTGACACATCATCCTGAGTAGAGTTTTCGACTGCCGATTTTTCTGGAGTTGTTTTACTCATAAGGCTTTTCCAAGCATGATTATGATGTTATTGACGGTACATTAACATAATTAAAATAGACCTGTATTGACTAGAATGACATTGTAGATTGTATTCGGGTCAACACATATCAAGATTAACTCAAGTATTATTTTATTCAAATCCACAATGCGATCGAGCTAACACCTTTACAACACAATGATGTGGAACGCGTAGCTTGTGAACATGTTTAAAAATTAATTTGCATGAGAGATTATTAAGATGATTGATCAATACCAAGCATTTACTCAATCGCCAATCGGTAAATTCGTTGTGAAGAATCTCGGCTTGCCATCGCCCGTGGTATTGGATCGTTTCGAGCAAGGTCAGCCAGTGATTCGTGGTGCTGTATTGGTTGGTGCAGCACCTGAAGGTGTTTTATCTTCTGCTATCGCCAATGTGCTCAGTACCATTCATGCAGACAGTTATGCAGGTAACAATACCGATATTCAACAGGCTGCTGCACAAGTGGGCTTAAACTTACGTGCTTTTAATTCTGGAGATAAAGAATCTCGATTCAAAGCCGTTATTTTTGATGCATCAGGAATTCAAAACTCAGAACAATTAAACGAGTTACATAAATTTTTTAATCCGATTGCCCGTCAAATCGAAGGTTCAGGTCGTGTGATTGTCGTGGCTACCACACCGGAGTCTGCCAAAACGGTGAAACAGGCGATTGCGCAGCGAGCTCTCGAAGGCTTTGTAAAATCTGTAGGAAAAGAGTTTAAAAAAGGAATCACTGCGCAACTGGTTTATGTCGATGAAGACGCAGCCAACAATCTTGAGTCTACATTGCGTTTCTTACTTTCGCCGCGATCTGCTTATGTATCTGGTCAGGTGATTCGTATTTCTAAAGCTGAAGTGGTAAAAGTTGACTGGAACAAGCCACTTGCAGGTAAAACTGCTTTGGTGACGGGAGCAAGCCGTGGGATTGGTGAAGCGATTGCCCATATTTTGGCACGTGATGGTGCGCATGTCATTTGCCTTGATGTGCCACAGCAACAAGCTGATTTAGACCGGGTTGCTGCCGATATCTCTGGTTCTGCTCTCGGGCTTGATATTACGGCAGCCGATGCAGGCGAAAAAATAAAAGCGGCTGCACAAAAAAATGGCGGCCTTGATATTATTGTGCACAATGCAGGTATTACTCGCGACAAAACGCTGGCCAACATGAAACCAGAACTTTGGGACTTGGTAATCAATATTAATCTGAGCGCAGCAGAGCGAATCAACGACTATTTACTCGAAAATGATGGCTTGAATGCAAATGGTCGAATTGTCTGTGTTTCTTCAATCAGCGGGATAGCGGGTAACTTGGGTCAGACCAATTACGCAGCGTCTAAGGCTGGCGTGATTGGTTTGGTTAAATTTACTGCACCAATTTTGAAAAATGGAATCACCATCAATGCAGTGGCGCCAGGATTTATCGAAACACAAATGACAGCCGCTATTCCGTTTGCTATCCGTGAGGCTGGGCGCCGTATGAACTCGATGAATCAGGGGGGCTTACCTGTTGATGTTGCCGAGACAATCGCATGGTTTGCATCAAGTGCATCCACTGGTCTGAATGGAAATGTCGTTCGGGTTTGTGGTCAGAGTCTGCTCGGTGCATAATGAGGGTTAAAGAGGGATGTAAGAACATCCCTTTTTCATAAACACAGACTTAAAAACAAATACATTTTAATGAAAAGGTTCGTTATGAATACGCGTCATTTTAGTCAACTGCCGAAAGCCTATTTGGCTTATCCGAAAGTCATACAAGGTTTGGTATTTAAAAAACCCAAAGGCGAGCGTGTATTGCCTAAAGTGGAATATGTTGTCGACTCCTTTCGAATCGATCAAGATCATTTAAATGATTACAATCAAGTCTGTGGATTTAAAAGCGACGATACAATTCCGGCAATCTATTTGGCTGTGTTGTCACAAAGTTTGCAAATGCACATGATGACGACAGAAAACTTTCCTTTTGCGATTCTGGGTTTGGTGCATATTCGTAATCAGATCAAGCAAACTCGTCCAATTGGCGTTAATGAAGCACTGAGTCTTTCATGTCGATTTGGCGATATTCAGCCACATGATAAAGGCCTGCAATTTGATTTTATCACCACAGTGAAGGTGGGAGCAGAGACGGTGATGGAAGGAATCACGACTTATCTTTCTCGCCAAAAAACATCAAGTAGTACAGCCGAAAAAACCAAAGAAGCTCAAGTACCTGACTATCATGTTCAAGATGTCTGGACGGTTGCTGAAAACACAGGGCGCCGCTATGCCAAAATCTCGGGTGATTATAATTTGATCCATATTCATGCGATGACAGCAAAGGCATTTGGCTTTAAGCAAGCAATTGCTCACGGCATGTGGAGCAAAGCACGTGCTTTGGCCAGTATTGATTTACCTTCGGCCTATGAAGCAGATGTTTGGTTTAAGTTGCCGCTATTTTTGCCATCGACCGTTGAGTTTTTAACGGCATCAAATCCTTCTGAAACCGATTTCTTGATTCGAAATCAGCGTTCTCAAAAGCCACATGTTTCAGGCCAAGTGAAAAGCCTTTAAACAATTCTTCCCGGTACATATCGTGATGTGCCGGGAATGTAACAATAATAAAAATAGGGACATACAGTGAATACACTAACTCAATATTTCTCAGCCGATACTCAAAATTATCACGGTATTCTAGATGAGCGATTCCACGATCTGGCAGTGCATTTTAGTCGTTTACAAGATGCCCGAACTGATCAAGGGGGAGCTGCACTCGCCGTGTATTTCGGAACACAAAAAGTTGTCGATATTTTTACGGGTAAAAAATCTCGTGATGAGTTGTGGGATGCCAATACGCTTTCTGTCAGTTACTCAACGGGTAAAGGCGTACTTGCAACATTGGCACATATCCTCGTGAGTGAGGGTTATTTGGAATATGACCGACCAATTGCCTATTACTGGCCTGAATTCGCTCAACAGAACAAGCAAAAGATTAGCTTAAGGGATGTTCTGAGTCATCAAAGCGGTTTATACGATATTCGAAACACGATCCAAGATGCCAGTGAAATGCTGGACTGGCCGCATATGCTAGAAGTCTTTGAAAGCACAGCACCTCGATTTACAGCGACCCATGCTCAAGCTTATCAGGCATTAACATTTGGTTGGCTGGTAGGCGGGGTGCTAGAAAAGGCAACAGGGGCAACACTTCCAGACTTGATGCAAAAATATCTAGTCGAGCCGTTGAAATTAGATGGTGCTTATTTTGGCGTACCAGTTTCTGAACTTTCGCGTGTGGCACGACTCATTGCGCCAGTAAAGTCTGTAGAAAAAGTCGGAACGCCAATACATAAAACATCTCACCAGCAAAAGAAAACGAGTGTAATGGATAAATTGGTGACATGGACAGGCCAAAACCCGCAAGATTTTCAGGACGCCATGATGCCTAAAGGAATGCGTCATTTCAGTTTTTTTAGCGATGAAGGTTTACAAGCCATCATTCCGGCTGCTAATGGTGCTTTTACTGCAAATAGCCTAAGTAAGATTTATGCAATGCTGGCTAATCAAGGCCGTTTTGAAGGTAAAACACTGATCAAACCTGCGGTTTTTAAACAGCTCAGCACAATTCAGAGTTTTTCCAGAGACAAGGTCATGCCAATACCAATGCATTGGCGATTAGGTTATCACCGCGTAATTACACTGGGGAAGCGAGCCAAACATGGATTTGGACACATTGGCTATAACGGTTCTGGTGCATGGTGTGATCCAGAACGCAATCTCAGTTTCGCATATGTTCATAATTTCAAAATCGGATCAATTACAGGGGATTATCGCTTGTGGAGTTTGACTCAAGAAACCTTACGCTGTGCAGATTTATTTTTAAAGGGTAAAAAAGGCTGGTTTTAATGTTTTGAAGCCAGTAACTCATAGTCCAGCATAATCTGTACATGATGTTTAAAGGAGCTTTCTTCAAAACCTTGCAAGCCAATTTTAAATATACCGTCTAGCCCACAAACAAATGCAATCAGACGCCATGCCACTTCATGAATTTGAGGCATGGTTAAATCTTTGAATTGTTTAAGCATAACACCTGTTTGAATTTCTTTTATCAGTGCTGCATGCCAGTGCTGCATGGTCAGTTGATAGGCCAGGCGGATCTGTTCATCTTGTTGCATCAATACTTCAGCTTCGTTCCACAATCTGAGATATGCCTGAGTCTGTTCAGTATCTTCATAACCTAAGATCAAGCGAATCCGTACCATTTGATTACTTGTTTCGATGCCATCTTCAATTTCATTGAGCTGATCCATCAGTTCGACAAAAACCTCGGCTTTTAAGTGAGAGCTAGACTGAAAATGATGATGAACTTGACCTGTAGAAACCTGCGCCTCAGCAGCCACGCGTCGAACCGTTAATCCACTTAGTCCATCTTGAAGGGCAACCTGTTTGGCGGCACTTAAAATCATGGCGCGTCTTTCTTCTCGATTTAAATAATTCATGACATCCATTGGGGTGAAACATACAAGTCTTATCATAAATAAAGTTGGACATATGTTCAAGTTTGAATATAATAAGCTCAACTTGAACAAGTGTCCAACTTTAATTTGGGTGTCTTATGTACCGCAAATGGATGATCTTGGCGATCATCGTCCTTATTTATTTACCAGTATCAATTGATGCAACAGTATTGCATGTCGCTATTCCAACGCTTAGTGCAGATTTGGCGCTCACAAGCACGCAAATGCTGTGGGTGATTGATATTTATTCACTCATTATGGCAGGTTTAATTTTACCAATGGGGGCGTTAGGCGACCGAATTGGATTTAAGTGCCTCATGCTGGTCGGGGCTTCCATTTTTGGTCTTGCATCTTTACTGGCTGCTTTTGCAAATTCTGCAGCACTGCTAATAGTAGCACGGGCGCTTTTGGGCTTAGGTGCAGCTATGATTTTACCTGCCACGCTCTCAGGATTAAGAACCACATTTCTAGATGAAAAACAGCGTAATTATGCGTTAGGTATCTGGGGAACAGTCGGAGGAGGAGGTGCTGCATTTGGACCATTGCTCGGCGGCTTTATACTGGAGCATTTCTCTTGGGGCGCAGTATTTTTAATCAACGTTCCAATTATTATTACAGTGATTCTACTCACGGCTTTTTGGGTGTCTAAACAGCACATACAACACAAACAAGCCCTGAATCTATTTCAGGCGTTGATCTTGGTGGTGGCTATTTTGACATTAATTTATGCCGCCAAAACTGCGATGCATGCACCAAGCATGACAATTTTTATGGTCATGCTTGCAGGTTTTGTACTCCTTACTGGCTTTATTCGTCATCAACTAAAAACGCCAGCGCCGATGATTGATGTACACTTATTTAAGCATCCGGTGATTTCAACCAGTGTCATCATGGCGATGGTGGCCATGATTGCGTTAGTCGGATTTGAACTACTGCTTTCGCAAGAGTTGCAATTTGTGTATGGCTATTCACCCCTTGAGGCCGGTTTGTTTATTGTACCGTTTATGGTGGCAATTAGTGTGGGTGGGCCTTTTGCCAGTGTTTTGATGAACCGTTATGGTTTAAGGCCAGTGGCAACAATCGGAATGCTGTCATGTGGGTTTAGTTTTTTTGGTCTAGCGTCAATCAACTTTGATACACAACATATGCAAGCTTGGGCTTGGATGGTGATAATGGGAATTAGCGTTGAAATTGCACTACTTTCTTCTACGGCAGCAATTATGTCTTCTGTCCCACCTCATAAAGCCACTGCGGCGGGTGCAATTGAGGGTATGGCCTACGAGTTAGGAGCCGGATTAGGCATTGCAATTTTTGGCCTTATGCTGTCATTTTTCTACACGCGTGCAATCGTTTTACCAGAAAATCTGCCTATACAGTGGGTAGAAACAGCGTCAGCTTCGGTTGGAGAGGCAGTTCAAGCAGTAAAGATGCTCGAACCTACTTTGGCACATAATGTAATGGCTGCGGCTGCAAATGCATTTACTGCATCGCATAGTATTGTGCTGAGTATTGCAGGCGTGATGTTCGTGATTTTATCTGTTTTTGTATGGATAACCTTGCCCAAAACAGCAACTGTAGTACCACACAAAATATCAGAGTAAATTCTCTGCTGCCCATAAGCGTCTTTAAATACGCCGAGCAACTGCTGCACTTTAAAGCAACTCTGAACGGATATTGTGCTTATTCATTCACTAACGTTCAAAAAAACAGTATGCTTATGGGCAAACCAAGGAGCATCCATGTATCAAGTACTGGCCAGAAAATATCGTCCACGAAACTTTATCGAACTCGTGGGTCAAAATCATGTGTCTCGTGCGCTTACGAGTGCGCTTGAACGTGGCCGCTTGCATCATGCCTACTTATTTACCGGAACACGTGGCGTAGGTAAAACTACAATTGCCCGTATTCTGGCGAAGTGTTTAAACTGTGAAACTGGCATTACCTCTACACCATGTGAAGTTTGTACGACCTGTAAGGCTGTAAATGAAGGCCGGTTTATTGATTTGATCGAGATTGATGCTGCTTCTCGAACCAAAGTAGAAGACACTCGAGAGCTGCTGGATAATGTTCCTTACGCACCGACTCAAGGGCGCTTTAAGGTGTACTTGATTGATGAAGTGCATATGTTATCGACGCATTCATTTAATGCCTTGCTCAAAACACTTGAAGAGCCACCAGAACACGTCAAATTCTTATTTGCCACCACCGATCCGCAAAAGCTTCCGATCACGGTGATTTCAAGATGCTTACAATTTACTTTGCGCCCGCTGGCAGTCGATGAGATTACATCGCATTTGACCGAAATTTTAACAAAAGAAGATATTTCAGCGGAAAAAGACGCTATTTGGCAAATCGCTGAATCGGCGCAAGGTTCTTTACGTGATGCTTTGTCACTGACCGATCAGGCGATTGCCTATGGTCAGGGTGAAATTCAGCATCGAGATGTTAAAGAAATGCTGGGGCTAATTGATCGTACTATTATTTATGATCTGATTCTGGCAATCCATCAAAATGCTCCGCAGCGCGTCAGTCAGTTGTTAATGCAATTTCGACAACAAGCGCTCGATGTATCGCTGGTGCTAGATCAATTGATTTCGACATTACACGAGCTGGCATTGCTTCAGTATCTGCCTGAACTAAGCTTAAAATATAGCGACGAAATTAATCAAAAAATACTTGCACTGTCGAAAACTGTATCTGCACAAGATTTGCAGCTATATTACCAAATCGCCTGTAAAGGACGTGCCGAACTTCAGCTCGCGGTGACTCAGGAGCAGGGCTTCGAGATGTGTGTACTACGCCTGCTGGCGTTTCGCCCATTGGCCCTCGATGAAATTGTGGTGCACGAATCTGCACCTACCACTCTGGAGCATTCTACACACAGTACGACCACTGTTTCAGTTGAATCAGCTGAAACGGGTGAACCGAATAGTCATACAGATGCAGCCTCAGAATCTAAGCAATCTATACAAGAAATAGAAGCAGTTGATGAAAGTCATGAACAGCGCTTAACTGAAGCGCCGTCAGCTCAAGCAGAGCCAACACCAATACCAGAGCATTTCGAAGAATCAGCGCTCGACGTTGAGTCGGATGACGTGGTGCTCAATCATACAGTTTCTGAGCAAACTCTTATAACTGAACCTGAAAATTCAGATGTTTTGGTTTTTGATATTGAAACAGATGGATTAATCGGTCTAGAACCTAGCACAGTTGAGCCCGCACTGAGCGTACAAGATATGTCGCTTTTTCCAGTGGAAACCGAGCTTCAGCCAGAGGAAAATCTCGAACAACCAAAATTACAAACCTTAACTGATGTAGCGTCCGATGTACCTACTGATTTATTTGGTCAGCCTATTGAAGACACATCTGCGCTTGCTGTTGAAGAGTCAAATCTAAGCAACATTGAGCCAGTGCTAGAAAATGAACCTCTTCAAGCCCATGGAATTAACGCGGATGTGAGTAGTGAAGCGCTTGAGCCTAATAACCTAATGCCTCAAGACATTTTGAAACTTCAAGAACAGGTACTTGAAGGTGAGTGGACACTTGAAAAATGGGAGTTTTGGTTTAGGGGCAGTCAACTTTCACCTGCAGTGCAAGAGCTCGCTCAATATGGATTGATGACTGGGCAAATTGATGGCACCAGTATCTTTATTATTCCTCAGCAATATGAAGGGATGTTGTCACAGTTACAACATGCGCTTGAATCTGAGTTGATCACTCGTTGGCCAAACACACAGTTTAAAGTGCAATATGGTGAAGTGGCCTCAATTACGCCGTTTATCAAACAGTCAGAGCGTAAAGAAAAAGCTTTCCAACGTGCGGTATCCTTGATGAGTGAAAACAAGGTGGTGAAATCACTACTAGATACTTTCGATGCCGAATTGCAGAACGTTAATCTCAAGCTATAAAAAAGGGACAAACATTTATGTTGGTGCCCATTTTTTCATTTAGCTTTGATTTAACTGATAGGCTGTAAGCGCCTCACGCATCGCATCGGGAATTGTGGTACTTTTTCGTGTTTCTCGATCAACAAAAACATGGACAAAGTGTCCCTGTGCACAAGGCTCAAGCTGGTGTTGCTTAAATATTGCGAGTTCATAGCGCAAAGAGCTTTGCCCAATTTTTGAAATCGCAACACCCACTTCAATGGTATCTGGAAAAGTGAGTTCCTTAAAAAAACTGCATGCCGAGTCGACGACTAGTCCGATGATCGGTGACTGACGAATATCAAAGCCTGCATGTTGAATCAAAAGGGAGTTAGCGGCTGTATCAAAATAACTATAATAAGTCACGTTGTTTACATGACCATAAATATCGTTATCTGCCCAGCGTGTCTGGATATTTAAAAAATAATGAAACTGGTCACGGCGTTTGGGTATTGGTTTCATGCGTAAATTGCCTCATAAATCTGATACGCAGCCTGATGTGTCATTTCGCGTGGGTTATTTTGTAATAGACGAGTTTGCAATAATGCATCTTGCGCCAGTGTTTCAAGGCTAGAGTGCGGTACATTGAGTTGGCTCAGTTTTAAAGTCAGCCCACTATGATCAAGATGATTTTGCATATGGTCGATAAACAAATCGCACAAGCCGTCTGCACAGCCATTACTTTTAGGGTCGAGCCATTGCATTAATTCTGCATATAACTGTTTAGCATGTGGCGCGTTGTATTTTAAAACTTCGACCAATACCAACGCATTGGTATGTCCGTGAGACAAATGAAAATGACCACCCAATGGATAAGCCAGCGCATGTACAGCCCCTACAGGTGCATTTGCAAATGCTTGACCTGCAAGCATTGAGCCAAGCAACATGTTTTGACGTGCATCCATGTCATGTCCATTACTCAGAACTTTAGGCAGATTATCATTAAGTAAACGCAGTGCATGTTTTGCCAGCATATCGGCATAGACATTTTTTTTCAGTTTACTGGTATAAGCTTCAATCGCATGCACCATGGCATCAATTCCGGTGGCCGCGGTGATGTGTGCTGGTAAATAACGGGTAAAGTTCGCATCTAATATCGCAACATCGGCATACAAAACTGGTGACACAATTCCGGTTTTAGTTGTTTCACCTGTCGTGATGATCGAAATCGGTGTGACTTCGGAGCCGGTTCCTGCTGTAGTCGGAATCAAGATCAGCGGTAATCGGGGGCCTTTGGCATTATTTACGCCATACATGTCGCTTAACTGTTGTGTTTGATCAGGATGGGCAAGTAACGCAATCACTTTTGCGACATCCATTGAGCTACCACCGCCAAAACCTAAAACGGCATCAACTTTCTCTTGTTTCGTATAGGCAGCCGCATTTAAAACAATCTGCTCGGGTGGGTCAGCTTGAATATCTGAAAAAATAACATAATCAATCTGAGCTGCGTCTAAACACTCAATGACAGGTAAGTGATACTGATGGGCAATCATTCCAGGATCCGTTACCAGCAAAACTTTTTGATAGTCTCGATCAATCAAAATAGTTTTAAGCTCAGCAATTGATCCTAATCCTGAAATGATGCTTGATGCGCTCTGAAACTGAAAATATCCCATCGTTCCGTCCTTATTTAATTTGCTTGTCAATTACAAATCATTGTTTTATTGAGTTAATCCATCATTTTATTGTGAAGCCGCATCAAAAGAATGCTTTTTGATCGACAAATCATTTGATCACGAAACTCTTAAGAGATTCTATAGGATTCGTGAATTAAATCACTTAACATAACAGTTATTCATCGTGATCTGTTGCTGAGGTTTGATATGTCATCTCAAACGCCTTATAAGGTGTTATGTGTCTGTTTAGGTAATATTTGCCGCTCGCCAACGGCTGAAATCGTATTAAGACACGCGTGTGATGCAAATAATCTCAATATAACTGTCGATTCGGCCGGCACCAGCAATTATCATCCCAATAAAGCGCCAGACGCGCGTTCTCAAACACATGCTTTAAAGCGTGGCTATGATCTATCTTCACTGCGTGCTCGCCAGATTCGGCTTGAAGACTTCATTGAGTTTGATCTGATTTTGGCGATGGATCATCAAAATCTTGAAGACATTCAAACCTTAGAGCGTCAGGCGATTAAACGTTTTGGAAAATCACGTGTACGCTCTAAAGTGGCTTTGATGAGTGAACATGATCCTAAATACAAACACAAAGCCATCCCAGACCCTTATTATGGCGGCGCAGATGGATTCGAACGTGTATTGGATCAATGCGAATCCAGTGCTGCAGCATGGGTAGCCGAGTTTAAACGTGAACACCACGGATAGTGGATCAAAACAGGATTTAACGTGATACACATTCAACAACAGATTCAACTCAAACCATTTAATACGTTACAGCTTGATGTGATTGCATCGCACTATGTCAAGATCAATTCTTTGCACGTACTAATCGATGCACTCGAATATGCCCATACTCATGATCTCAATGTACTCGTGTTATCTGGCGGGAGCAATATGTTGCTGCCACAATATGTGGATGCGTTGGTGATTCATATGGATATTCAAGGATATGAAATAATCAATGAAAGCGCCGAGCATATACTGGTAAATGTGGGTGCAGGCGAAAACTGGCATGAATTTGTTTTAAAAACTACCGAAAATGGATGGTATGGACTTCAAAATCTGGCGTTAATCCCGGGGTTGGTGGGTGCATCTCCAGTTCAGAATATTGGAGCATACGGTGTTGAGGTTGGTGAGTTTATTGAACAGGTTCATGTGTATGATCGTAAGCTTCAGGCTGTAAAGTCCATCGAGGCTCAAGACTGTGAATTTGCTTATCGGCACAGTATTTTTAAAGATGATCCTGAGCGATATGTCATTACACATGTCAGTTTTAAATTACTCAAAACGCCGAAACTGAAGCTAAATTACGGTGATTTGCTCAAAGCGGTTGGTGATGACAAAACCCCCGAAAATTTACAAAAACAAGTGATTGCGATTCGTCAAAGCAAATTGCCAGATCCTAAAGAATACCCTAATGTAGGTAGTTTCTTTAAAAACCCGGTGATTTCATCGCAGGAATTTGAGCAAATCCATACAAAATTTCCTACGATTCCTCATTACCCGCAGCCAGACGGACGTACCAAAATTGCAGCAGGATGGCTGATCGATCAGACTGGCTGGAAAGGTAAAAAGCTCGGCTGTGTAGGAATGTTTGAAAAACAAGCACTTGTTCTGGTGAATTATGCCAATGCAACCTTGACCGATGTGCAGCACACTTACCGAGCAGTACAATCAGATGTCGCACAAAAATTTAATGTTCGACTTGAGCCTGAACCCGTGCTGTTCAATTCAAACGGTTTGATTACTTCACATTAGGAACAAAACTGTATGACACAAATACATTGGATGATCCGACTTGTTCGAGCAGTGGCTATACTGTTCGTACTTGCCGCATGTCTAATGGTTTTTATCTACACGCCGTTTTATTCAAAAATGATCGTAAAGGGACTGAATTACTTTGTACCTGTCGAAGTGAATCAAGTGGCTGCAAAGAGTCAGCAAAATGCATCGCTTAGCGAGCATGAAAATCTAGAGCCTGGTTCAAATCTCTGGATTGCACGTCAAGCCTATTTACGGTTAGTCGAAGAGGCCATGAGTCAACAGAAGTTTGAAGAACTTGGCCTGTTACAAGCGCGTTATCGCGCACTACAACAGCGCATTGAAGATGAGCAACTTAAAGAGCAGCAAGAAGACGAAAAAAATGCAACCAGTGTGCCTTTACTGGCCAAGAAAGATGAGACGACTCACGTAAAAGATGCTACCAAGCATGAAAAAGAGAATCCAGAGAATCCAGCATCAGCCTCAAGTGTAATTGTGAGCCAGTTGTTTGATTTAAATCACTCTGAAAATAAGGCACTACGTGACAAATATATTGTTTTTTTAAAAACACATCCTGTTACAACACCAGAAGACGAAGCCAGTAAAAATGAAATTACAGAGGATATCGAGTTTATTAGACAAAATCAAAGTGATCTCAGAGCTTCGTCTTATCATGCCAAACCATATGCCATTGTGGTTTTAGGTGGCGGCTTAACACTCGCAGACAATCGTAAAGATATTGTAGTGAATGCCTACACCAAACTTCGCCTAGAAAAAACTTTGGAAATTGAAAAAAAATACAAATTACCGATTGTATTAAGTGGTGTTGAGGCCCCTTATATGCAAGCATGGTTAAAAGAACGAGGCGTAGAAGCAAAATTGCTTGAAAATCGCAGTATGAATACCTGTGAAAATTCGCGATTTAGCTCTTTATTGCTTCAGAAAAAAGGTGGAGCACCGACTGTGATGCTTGTAACAGATGTATATCATATGCCGCGAACACGGCGTCTTTTTGCCTTGAATGGAATTGAAACCATTCCAGTTGAAGCTCCAATGCCTACTCAATTAAGTGCTTGGCAGCCGAGCCAGCAAAATTATGATCATAGTCGCCGTGCCAATTACGAACTTTTGGCCACAGTACGGGATATGCTTTTTGGCTCAAGTGGTTGTCGTGAGGTGCCCTAAATGTCAGATATTCCATTCCTAAATCCTACAGTATTACAGCAACTTGACCTGCCTGTCCCAAACCGTGAGCAGACTCCACAGATTTTGCCACAACTGAATCTGAATCACGAAATGCAACCATCTCGGGATTTACTGGCCTATAAGAAACTGTACGGACTCGATCAATTGTCTGCGAAGCACTGGCAAGGCTACATTCAAATACCACTGTTTAAATTGCATGTTCAGGTGTTTCAACCTGAACGTGATGTTCCATTGGGTACTGTCTTTTTACTGCATGGTTATTTAGAGCATAGCGGTATTTATCAGCCGATTATCCGAGAAATTCTGGATCAGGGTTTTAGTGTACTCACTTACGATTTACCGGGTCATGGTTTGAGTGATGGCTCGCCGGCGAGTATTCAAAATTTTGATCATTACCAACACGTGTTGCTAGCAGTTTATCAGTACGTGAAGCATGCAAACCAGCTGCCAAAGCCTTGGGTCGGTATTGGACAAAGTACGGGTGGTGCAATCTGGATGCATCATTTACTCGAATATGCACAGAAACGCCAAGATCCTATTGTAGATCGGGTGTTATTGCTTTCACCTTTAATCCGACCTGCCAAGACGGCATGGTGGCATAATCCGGTCGGGCTTGGCATTATTCGCAGAATACGCCGTCAAGTACCAAGACACTTTAGACGCAACAATCATAATCCTGAATTTTTACGTTTTGTGCGTCTTAAAGATCCGTTACAACCACGTATGATGGGGATGGACTGGATTCTGGCAATGTCTAAATGGATGTTTGAAATGGAAGAGCGACCACCTTGTAGGATCCCGGTGTGGTTAGCACAAGGCGCACTCGATCAAACTGTCGATTGGCGCTATAACATTGAGTTCATTCGGCGTAAGTTTCGTTTGCAAACCTTACTCATGCTTGAAGAAGGCTCGCATCAGTTAATTAATGAGCGAGCGGATATTCGCGCTGCACTCACGGGGTTAATTCCTGCATTTTTGCATGCGCGTCCTAAACATCACTATTATTAAGTCTTTATATTTACTTCAATTAAAGCCAGCTTGAAGCGCTGGCTTTTTACTGTAGCAAGCAATGGAATTTGAATGTCTTTTGTAATTACAATGTGTATTCAATGTAGGTGTAATGGCTATTTAAAATGATTAAATTTAATAATTTATCTATTTCATTAATCTATGATGTTTTGATAGTTCGAATGATAAGCACAACATGATTCAAATCTGTGCTTCATGAGATATCAAACATTAAGTCTCGCTGATATGAACTTTTATTTTAAATAGAACAATTAACTCAAAAGCGAAAGATTTTAAATTAAATAAGATTTTGCAGCGTAATTTTTATTGTTTTGAACGAGCAGATCAATTGCGATAAAACGTACTGTGTTATTTAAGTCGTCATACTTTGATGTCTGTACCTCTAAAAAAGTAAGGCGCAATCTAATCAAGTGATTAGATTGCGCCTGATGGATGGTGTGCTTTTTAAAAATGATCGGCCATCGCCATATTCCACATTCTATAATAAAAGTTTTCGTCATCTTTTTCATGGCAGTCGAGAAGTTCTCCACCTTTGAAAAAGAAGTGTAACTGAGCATAGTTTTTGATCTCGCGATCATTCACTCGCTGTGCTAAATGATGTGCCTTAATTTCTGACGGATGTTGTAAACCAGAAGCTGCGATAATTTCGGCCAGTGCATGCAAGGTATTTTTTTGAAAATTAAATACACGTTCAGCTTTAGTCGGTACATGGATGGCTTTTTGACGATCTTTGTCTTGGGTTGCGACGCCTACGGGGCATTGATTCGTATGGCAACTTTGGGCCTGAATACAGCCAACGGCAAACATAAAGCCACGCGCAGAGTTGACCCAGTCTGCTCCTAATGCAAGCGTACTGGCGATATCGAAACCACTGATAATTTTTCCACTGGCGCCAATTTTAATTTGATCTCTTAATCCTGCACCGACCAAGGTATTGTGCACAAATAAAAGGCCTTCTCTGAGCGGTGTACCAATATAATCACTAAATTCGATCGGTGCCGCACCTGTACCGCCTTCAGAGCCATCTACCACAATAAAGTCTGGCACAATTTTGGTTTCCAGCATTGCTTTAACGATGCCCATAAATTGCCAAGGCTGACCAATACATAGTTTGAATCCGACCGGTTTGCCGCCAGAGAGTTCACGTAACTGCTGTATGAAGTGCATCATTTCAATAGGTGTATTAAACGCAGAGTGTTTTGGTGGGGAAATACAATCTTGGTCGCGAGACACACCACGAATTTGTGCAATTTCTTCAGTAATTTTATGCTTAGGTAAAATGCCGCCATGCCCGGGCTTTGCGCCTTGAGAGAGTTTGATTTCAATCATTTTAATTTGTGGAAGTTCGGCCTGTTGTTTGAATTTTTCAGGATCAAACTTTCCATCAGGCGTACGGCAACCAAAGTAGCCGCTGGCAATTTCCCATACAATGTCACCTCCATATTCAAGATGATACGGGCTTAAACTACCTTCACCGGTGTCATGATAAAAGTGACCCATCTGAGCGCCTTTATTGAGCGCACGAATTGCATTGGCGCTCAAGCTGCCAAAGCTCATCGCAGAAATATTCATGATCGATGCGCTGTAGGGTTGGGTGCATTGAGCATTACCAATGTTAATACGAAAACTTTTGATATCCGCAGGTGGGCATGGAACCAGTGAATGCACCATAAAGCGGTAATCTTTTTGATAGACATCGATAATCGATCCAAACGGTTTATCTGCATTTTGGTTTTTGGCGCGCTGGTAAACTAAACTGCGCTGCATGCGTGAAAAAGGCAAGGCATCTTGATCTGATTCAATAAAATACTGACGAATTTCAGGGCGAAAATCTTCAAATAAAAAACGAAAATGACCCATGATGGGATAATTTCTTAAAATAGAGTGTTTGCTTTGAAGCACATCGTATAATCCAACCACACTTAAAATGCTGGTGATGACCCAGATTACATTTAAAACAGTATCGGAAATAAAATAATACAGATAATGGGGTGTGTGGGTGAAATGGAACCATGAAATACTGATTGCAACCAGCATACATAGAAACCAGACAGAGTGCCGCGAGAAGAAAGTATTGAGTAATTTATGACGAATGATTTGCGCCGGGCTAGCCATTTCAAGCAATTTCCTTGATTTTTGTTCTATGTTTAACTTGCCAAGAACAATCAGGAAGCTCAAGTAACGAATTGTTAGTGCGAAGAATTATGTCAATTCTTCGCACTTTTAATTTTATTCTTCTTCAGGTGGTAGCAGCATTAAGACCGAATCATTTAACAACTGTGCTAGATCTTCAAGAAATTCATCATGATCAAATTGCGCATCAAACGTTAATACCTGACCATCTGCAAGTGCTTTTAGCAGTGGGGCAAACCTATCATCGATACAACACGCTTCACCATTGGCCCAAAACAGTAACTGATCATCCTGTTGGGTATAAAGCAATCGAGATGCAGGCTCCAGACATAGCTCATAACCCGTTGACAAAATTTCGCGTAAGTCATCGGCTTCAATTTCGTCAGGTTCTGGAATGTTATCTGGATACTTAGGTTCAGACATCAGCGCAACTAAGGCGTGTTCAAAGTCGCTTGAATGCTGAAGCTGATCGAGTACTTTAGCCTTTAAGTAAGCCAGCTCGTTACTGGTCATTTCTCCAATCTGGCCCACCTGATCTCGCATGATATCAATCACGGGATTTTTGAGTAAGGCGTTGTCTGCAAATCGATCGCTCACTCGATCCATCATGGTCGCAACGTTTGGCATACGAAAACCAAACGAAAAAGTGAGGCAGTCATCTTCTGCAACGCCATAATGCGACAGCCCAGGTGGTACGTACAGTAAATCGCCTGGCGCTAAAACTTCATCAAAGTGAACATCCATTTCTGGTAATAACTTGAGGGGCTGACCTGCGACAAACGCTGTGTTTTCATCGCACATTTGCCCAAGTTGCCAACGGCGATGACCGTATCCCTGAACCAGAAAAACATCATAAAAGTCGAAATGCTGGCCTACTGAGCCACCTTTAGGGGCGTAAGACACCATAATGTCATCTCGTCGCCACTGTGGAATAAACGGAAATTTTTTCCAAAGTTCTGCCAGATCAAAAGAATAATGATCTACAGCCTGAACCAACAGTGTCCAGAGCTTTGGTAATTTCTGAAAATCACCCTTAATCAGTGGAGATGATTTGACACTCCATTGGTTTGGATCTTTGTCTTTTTGCTTAATCAGACGAGCACTGACTGTTTCCTCTAGGGCCAGTTCTTTCACATCATCAGGTTCAAGAATATTGATAATTTCAGGCATGGCGTTGCGAACCAGCAATGGTTTTTTTTGCCAATACTCATTTAAAAATTGTTCTGCGGTGATTCCGCCAAGTACATCAAGAGGAAGAGACATAGAGTGCCTATAATTAAATTAAGGTAAAGCAACACCGAAAGAGCGGAGAATACGACACACTTGAATTAATGGAAGGCCCATCAGCGTGGTCTGATCTGATCCTTGCATCGATTCAAATAAGCTGATGCCTAGTCCTTCACATCGAAAACTCCCTGCACACTGTAAAGGTTGCTCGATGGCGACATAGCGCTCGATTTCAGCATCGGTCAATACCCTGAATTTTACCTGATAATGCTCGATAAGCGTGTGTTCAAAACCTGAAGCTCTATGTTGTATGCTCAAACCTGTACTAAAACACACCGTTTGACCCTAATTTTGCTTGAGCTGTGCAATGGCATTTTCAGCGCTCAGCGGCTTTCCAATAAATTGATCGGGCTGATGAATACGCCATGCAACCTGATCCGAACCAATCACTACAGCATTTGGATAGTCTTTTGCAATATGCTGCGCCTTTTCGTAGGCCAAACGAGATGCGAGTTGATCGGCATGTGTTTCGCCACGTGATGTTTCGTCAATATCTGGAGATAGGGAAGTATAGGTGATGCCCAAACGATCCATTAATGCTTTACGGGTCTGACTGCTCGACGCCAAAATAATTTGCTGCATGGTGCTTAAACCGCGTAGTCGAGCAAGATATCTAAGGGAACATAACTCAGCACCGATTGATGACACGCATGTAATTTCACATTGGGCGCTTTGCCTGCCTGATAGGCTTCCACCCAGCGAGACACACAGATACACCAGAAATCACCAGGTTTTAAGCCCGGAAAACCAACTTCTGGTAGCGGCGTAATCAAATCATTGCCGACTTTTTGTGAAAAGCTCAAAAACTCCGAGGTCATTTCTGCACAAACAGTATGTTGACCGAGGTCTGTGGTGGCTGTATGGCAAAATCCATTTCGGAAATACCCTGTAATTGGATCGAAACAACAGCTTGCCAACGGTTCGCCAAGTACGTTTAACTTATTAATTTTTGGATCTGGATGAATAGACATAAGGCTTTGCATCGTAATTTCGTAGTACAACTCCATCTATCATAATGAAAATGAAGACGTTCGACAGCTTTTCTATAAAAAAACTCACTTTTTTTATCATAATCATTTAAAATGTCGCCATTTATAATTTTCATAAGAGTAAAAGAGAGCACTCAATGAACTTTAAGCGTATGACGGACCTCGACTTAAATACAAAACGAGTATTAATTCGTGAAGATTTAAATGTACCCGTAAAAAATGGTCAAATTACCAGTGATGCCCGTTTACGTGCTGCATTGCCTACCATTCAAGCTGCATTGGCTCAAGGTGCTGCAGTCATGGTGTGTTCTCATTTGGGGCGTCCTGTTGAAGGTGAACCTAAAGCCGAGCAATCGTTGGCTCCAGTCGCTGAGTATCTTTCTAAGGCGCTTGGGCAAGACGTTAAACTTTTGACAGATTACCTCGAAGGTGTTGAGGTTGCGTCAGGTCAAGTGGTTTTGCTTGAAAACGTGCGCTTTAATCATGGTGAAAAGAAAAATAATCCTGAACTTGCTCAAAAATATGCAGCACTTTGCGATGTATTTGTAATGGATGCCTTCGGTACAGCGCACCGTGCAGAAGCGTCGACAGAAGGCGTTGCACGTTTTGCACCGGTTGCAGCGGCAGGGCCATTGTTGGCAGCTGAACTTGACGCTTTGGGCCGTGCTATGGAAACTCCTGAAAAACCAATGGTCGCAATTGTAGCGGGCTCGAAAGTTTCAACGAAGCTTGATGTGCTCAATTCACTCTCTACTATCTGCGATCAGTTAATTGTGGGTGGTGGTATTGCCAATACTTTCCTTGCTGCTGCGGGTTATAATGTAGGCAAATCACTATATGAAGCTGATCTGATTGAAACGGCAAAAAGTATTGCCGCTAAGGTGAGTGTGCCATTACCAACTGATGTGGTCGTAGCAGACGCTTCGCAAATTCATTTTGATGATTTCTTGGGCTCACTTGCCTCAGCACAAGCCACGATCAAGCCAGTGAGTGATGTTGCTGACAATGACATGATTTTAGATGTTGGCCCAGATACAGCAAAAGCATTTGCCAAAATTTTAGAAGCGTCTAAAACTATTTTATGGAATGGCCCTGTGGGTGTGTTTGAAGTCGATCAATTCGGCGAAGGCACCAAGGCTTTATCTACAGCCATTGCTGAATCTGCAGGTTTCTCGATTGCAGGTGGTGGTGATACATTGGCAGCAATTGATAAATACAACGTTGCAGACAAGATTAGCTATATTTCAACAGGTGGCGGTGCCTTCCTTGAGTTCGTTGAAGGTAAAACTCTACCAGCAGTAGCTGTATTGCTCGAACGCGCTTAATCACTCACTTGGTTAAAAAAACCGGCCTGAAGGCTGGTTTTTTTTCATATGAGATTCATCGAACTGTCATATATCTGCAATAAAATCTGTCCAACGAATCACCCGTGATGAGACAATCTGATGAAGTTAAACATTCTACTCGCTGCGTTAATTATTGCACCATTAACATTGACTGCATGTTCTAAAAAGAACGATGCACCGGCAGCACAGCAAGGACAGTCGGCACCAGCAGATGAAAAAGTGACACCAGAGCAGCAAGCTGCAATTGATGCTTTGGATAAGCCCGTTATGGATGAAAAAAATACAGATATTCCAGAGTCTGTTTCGAATGCGCCGGCAGATGCAGCGACACCTGCTGCTGAAAATGCTGGAGCAACTGAGCAGAATCAAGAAAAAGCCAAGTAATACGCTTTGGTTTTATAAAAGTCCCTGCAAATACAGGGATTTTTTTTTGAAATTGTGTGATTTGTTGCTGAATTGAAATACATGACACTGTAGAATAGGTGCCACTACCTGGGAGGATATTATGGCACTTATCTCATTGCGCCAGCTCTTGGATCACGCTGCAGAACATAACTACGGCGTACCAGCGTTTAATGTAAACAATCTTGAGCAAATGCGCGCGATCATGTTGGCAGCGGATGAAACCAACTCACCTGTAATTGTTCAAGCTTCGGCAGGTGCACGCAAATATGCAGGCGCTCCATTTTTACGTCACTTGATTTTGGCAGCAATCGAAGAATGGCCACATATTCCGGTGGTAATGCATCAAGACCATGGAACCAGCCCTGATGTATGTCAGCGTTCGATTCAGTTGGGCTTTAGCTCGGTCATGATGGATGGATCACTTGGTGCAGATGGTAAAACGCCAACGTCTTATGATTACAATGTCGATGTAACACGTCGTGTTGTTGAACTCGCGCATGCGTGTGGCGTATCTGTAGAAGGCGAAATCGGATGCTTGGGCAGTCTTGAAACTGGTCTTGCTGGTGAAGAAGATGGTGTCGGTGCAGAAGGTGTATTAGACCATTCACAGCTTTTGACTTCTGTTGAAGAAGCAACTCAGTTTGTTGCAGATACCAATGTCGATGCTCTTGCAATTGCAGTAGGTACTTCACATGGTGCTTACAAGTTTACCCGTCCACCTACAGGCGATATCTTGGCGATTGACCGCATTAAAGAAATTCATGCTGCGTTGCCAAATACACACCTTGTGATGCACGGTTCAAGTTCTGTACCACAAGACTGGTTGAAAATTATCAACGATAACGGTGGTCAAATTGGTGAAACTTACGGTGTGCCAGTAGAGCAACTTGTTGAAGCAATCAAGCACGGTGTACGTAAAATCAACATCGATACCGATTTACGTTTGGCTTCAACCGGTGCAATTCGTCGTTTCATGGCGGAAAATCCTGCCGAATTTGACCCGCGTAAATATTTTGCAAAAACTGTTGATGCAATGAAACAAGTATGTATCGAACGTTATCAATCATTTGGTACAGCAGGCAATGCAGACAAAATTCGTCCTATTTCTTTAGAAGCGATGGTAAGTCGTTATAAATAATTAGCTCGACGTTTTGAAAAGCCCACTTGTTGGGCTTTTCTTTTTTTATGAGGCAATACCATGGGATTAATTGTGTTGGCAGCATGTTGTAGCGTGCTGGTGTCTGTTTTACTCAAATTGCTCAAATCGAAAGGCTTTGAACCGCTTCAACTGATTGTCTGGAATTATGTAAGTGCCAGCCTGCTGTGCTTTTTATGGTTTCAGCCAGATATTGCGCATCTGTCTGTTCAACATACGCCGTGGTGGTTAATTATCGTGTTAGCAATGGCATTGCCGAGCGTATTTTTATTACTTGCCAAGTCGTTACAGCACGCCGGTATCGTAAAAACTGAACTTGCACAGCGTCTTTCAGTGGTGTTGTCGTTGCTGGCCGCTTTTTTTATTTTTCATGAGGTCATGAGTACCTTTAAAGTACTTGGTATGGGATTAGGACTCATCGCGGTTGCCTTGATTGTGATGAGCAAAACCGAGCATGTTTCAGTCAATCATCGAAAAGCATGGAGCGGGTTGGTTGGCGTCTGGGCTGGATATGCACTAATTGATATTTTACTTAAATATACCAGCAGTTTAGGCCTGAAATTACCAATGACGTTGAATCTGGTATTCATCTTGGCATTCGTATTTTCCTTTGTTTATGTCTATGTGTTTGCAAAACAAAACATGCAAATTAAAAATGTTTTGGGTGGTTTGCTACTTGGAGGTTTCAATTTTGCCAATATTGCGTTGTATGTTCAGGCACATGTGCTGCTCAAAGACAGTCCTGCGATTGTATTTGCAGGCATGAATCTGCTCGTTGTGGTATTTGGTGTGTTAAGTGGAATGCTCATATTTAAAGAGCGTACCGATTGGAAAGCTGTGCTTGGTCTGATCTTGGGAGTTCTTGGAATTCTGTGCTTAGCGAAAGCCATGTAAATTGCTACATCGGACAGAGTGTTTTGCCCGATGAGCACTAGGTATTATTAAAGTGTGGTAAAAATAACTGCGTCATCGAGGCGAGATTTAGGTAATTGGGCATTGAAATCGCTTTCACTACGATAGCCTAGTGACACAATGACAGATGGGCGCAATCCTTTTTCAGCAAGTGCAAATTCCTGACTGATGATTTCTTCGTCGAATCCACCCATCGGCGTGGCATCGACGCCTTCTAAACCTGCCGCTAGTAAAAGCTGACCCAGCGCAATAAAGGTTTGATTTTCCATCCAGCCATAAAGATTTTGCTGCTCGTTTCGATAATATTCGACATAGCCTGCACGAGTTTGACCTTGAGCTTCTTTGGCTTTTTCGTCTTTAAAACGTCCGTTCAAATCATCTTGTTTGAGGAGCTGCTCTAGATGTTCCTGTGTGACATCGGTACGCGTACAAAAAATAATGCTATGTGAAGCATCTAGTACCTTAGGTGCATTATAGGCATAACGACCTGTCAGTCCTTTGGCGATTCGTGTTTTGGCTTCGATGTTGTCTGCAATTAAAAAATGCCAAGGCTGAATATTAACCGATGACGGTGTTAAACGAAGAATTTCGAGTAAGCGTTGAAATTGGTGGTCTGGAATTTTTTTTGAAGCGTCGTACGCTTTTGTGGTGTAGCGCATTTGTGTGGCGTTTAATACATTCATCATTAAAACCTTTTAGTTACACTCAATAAATATGAAGCGAATCAAGGTTTTTAGCATAGCCTAAGCAGTTTTTTGTTTAAACCACTAAAATAAAATTTAGTGTATTGTCCACTCAATAAACTCATATTGTCCGTTTTCATGGACTTCTAAAATCATGGCGCATCCTTCTTTTTCACGCCAGTCACCCAACACGATGCGAGTTTTATCATAGGTATGATGGATTTGAGGACGGTGTGTATGTCCATGAATGAGAATATCGGGATATTGGAGTGCCTGATGAACGGCGGCATCGTTGACATCCATAATGTCATAGCTTTTTTGTTGTTTTTGGTCGTGGCTTTTTTGTCGAAATCCATTCGCGAGTCTTTGTCTAAAGCTTAAAGGTGTACGTTTTAAAATCGCGATCAGTAACGGATTGCGGATAATCTTTTTAAAGCGTTGATAGGCAATATCATCGGTACAGAGTGCATCGCCGTGCTCAATTCGATAGTGAACGCCTGCAATGTTTAATTCATAGACATCGGGGAGTAAAGTACCAGCAAATTGTTTTAAAAATTCAGCACCCACTGCAAAGTCTCGATTTCCAGCCTGAAAATAAACCTGATTTCCAGCTTGGTGAAATACGATCAGTGCAGCGACAATTTCATCTAGCCAAGGTGCGCTGTAGTCATCGCCAATCCAGGCATTAAACCAGTCGCCCATAATATAAAGCTGGGTGTTATGGTCTTGATAGTGTATCAATAAATCTAAAAACCCTCGAACGAGTCGAGGGTGTTCAGGTGACAGATGCAAATCTGAGATAAACAGATAGGTCACGAATAGATCCGTCTAAAATTATTCAGCGATAATTTTAGCAGATTCAATCACAACATTTTCAAGAGGAACGTCGGCGTGGTAACCACGATTACCAGTACGAACACCTTTGATTGTGTTTACAACGTCTAAACCTTCAACAACTTTACCAAACACCGCATAACCCCAACCTTGCGCAGTTTTACCTGTGTGGTTGAGGAATGAGTTGTTTTTAACGTTGATAAAGAATTGTGCAGATGCAGAGTGAGGCGCTTGGGTACGTGCCATAGCAATCGTGCCTTCGTCATTGCTCAAACCATTATCTGCTTCGTTTTCGATAGAATCGCGAGTGGCTTTTTCTTTAAAGTTTTCGTCCATGCCGCCGCCTTGGATCATAAAACCATCAATGACGCGGTGAAAAATCACGCCGTCATAGAAACCATCACGAACATATTCCAAGAAGTTAGCAACTGTTTTAGGCGCTTTTTCAGGGTTAAGCTCAAGAACAATACGACCTTTATTGGTGTTTAATTCGACTTGAGGAAAACTCATTACATAATCTCCTAATCATGGACACGAAAGCCATGGGTTTTTTGGTTGAGAGAAGCATAAGCAAACTGTAAACTACATGGCAAGTAAAAACGTAAAAATCTTTGTTAAAAAACAAAGATTGCTTTACATTCATTCAAAATTTAACGTGTAAGAAGTGAAATATCTATATGAAGCCAAATGATGTTGTTTCAACTGTGCCTAACTCTCCGACATCTACGCATGCACCTGTCGATTCTGCGCAGCAAGAACAACAGGTAGGCTTAGACTTTGTAAGACAAGTCATTACAGAGGATTTAAATGCTGGTCGTACCGAAACGGTGGTGACTCGTTTTCCGCCTGAGCCAAATGGCTACTTGCATATCGGACACGTCAAAGCCATCTGCTTGAACTTTGGTGTAGCAGAAGAGTTTGGAGGCTATTGTAACCTTAGATTTGACGACACCAACCCAGATGCTGAAGAACAAGAATACGTAGATGGGATTGCCAACGACGTAAAATGGTTAGGTTTCGACTGGCAAGGTGAGCCGCGCTATGCATCGAGCTATTTTGATCAGCTTTACACGTGGGCAGTGCAACTGATTGAGCAAGGCGATGCTTATGTCGACTTGCAAACCCCTGACGAAATCAAGCTAAACCGCGGTAACTTTGTTGAACCTGGTAAAAACTCACCTTATCGTGATGCAAGCGTTGCGGAAAATCTCGAACGTTTTGAAAAAATGCGTGATGGGACGTATCCAGAAGGTCATGCAGTGTTACGCGCCAAGATTGATATGACTAGCCCAAATGTACATATGCGTGATCCGATCTTGTACCGAATTTTGCATTCAGAGCATCACCAAACAGGCAATACATGGAAAATTTATCCAATGTATGACTATGCGCATCCGTTGTCAGATGCCATTGAGGGTGTAACGCATTCACTATGTACGCTTGAGTTTCAAGATCACCGCCCATTTTATGACTGGATCATTGAAAAAGTTCACTCAAACGCAGTTCCACGTCAGTATGAATCTTCGCGTTTAAATGTGGATTACACTATTACATCTAAGCGTAAGCTTCGCCGTCTGGTTGAAGGTGGCTTTGTAAATGGCTGGGATGATCCACGTATGCCAACGGTTGTGGGGATGCGTCGTCGCGGGTTTACACCAGAAGGCTTACGTGATTTCTGTAAACGTGTGGGTGTGTCTAAAACAGACGGTATTGTTGATGTGGCCATGCTCGAGTTTTGTATTCGTCAGTCACTTGAAAATACTGCTGGCCGCGGTATGGCAGTGCTCAATCCATTAAAGGTGACCTTAACCAATTTGCCTGAAGCATTGGATCTTGTGCATGCCCGCCATCCAAATGTGGATATGGGGGACCGCGTGATTCCATTAACTTCTGAGCTTTACATTGACCGTAAAGATTTTGAAGAAGTGCCACCAAAAGGCTTTAAACGTTTGGTACCAGAGGGCGAAGTGCGTTTACGCCATGCTTATGTCATTAAATGCGATGAAGTCATCAAAGATGCAAGCGGCGAAGTGATTGAGTTGAAATGCTCGATTGATCCAGATACTTTAGGTAAAAACCCTGAAGGGCGTAAGGTAAAAGGTGTGATTCACTGGGTATCTGCAACCAAAGGACTTCCTGCCGAAGTGCGTATTTATGACCGTCTGTTTACCGAAGCAGATCCTGAAACGGGTGATGATTTCTTGGAAAACCTCAATCCAGACTCACTAAAAGTAATGCAAGCTTATATTGAGCCTGCACTGGCAGAGGCTGCACCGGAGCAACGTTTCCAGTTTGAACGTGAGGGTTACTTTGTTGCAGATCGTTATGATCATACGCCTGAAAAACCAGTCTTTAACCGCATTTTAGACTTAAAAGACAGCTTTAAACCTGAGAAAAAATAAGGCGATAGCCTTATTTTTTCGCAAGGCTCCGCAGGGTAAAGTGATATA
>NZ_JVOR01000008.1:0-19848 GCF_001054715.1 Acinetobacter sp. 243_ASPC
TGCCAAGGTTGGGGTCGCGAGTTCGAGTCTCGTTTCCCGCTCCAAAATTTTTAAATTTGGATTTACAGGTCATATAACATTCAATGTTGTATGACTTTTTTTTGTCTAAGAATTTTATATACGCACTGATAATAAAATTGCTGCCAAGTTGGCTTAAAGAGTTTAATTAATTTCTATGATATAGAGTATAAACTTGACAACACTTCCCTCATAAACAGTATTTCTTAATAGACTGTCTTGTAAAATTCTAAGCAACCAAATCATCAGTGTTTCAAAGAATAGCTTTGTTCAATGATGAAATGATATGGATTCAGAATACACAAAGGGCTGAGTTAGCATCATCTGATCGAGAAAAAGTCTAAAATTCAGCAATAAAAAAAGCACCCGAAAGTGCTTTTTTTTAATTGTTACTTATTGAGCAACAATATTGACAGCGCTTGGACCTTTCTGGCCTTCAACGATGCTAAATGATACACGCTGACCTTCATGAAGCGTTTTGAAACCTGAGCTTGCAATTTCTTTGAAATGTGCAAAAACGTCAGGACCTGAATCTGGTTGAATAAAGCCAAAACCTTTAGTTTCGTTAAACCATTTAACGGTTCCAGTAACTGTGTTAGACATAATCTTACCCTATATTTTTAATAGTAAATTGCCAAATAAAATTTGACCGATATAACTTTGAAAATTTAACAAATTAAGCTCAAGAATCTAAAAAACGGAGGATTATGAATAAAACTTCGATACTTTAAAAGGTTTAACTAATTGTTTCATTTCTCTAGCTAGACTCTATACTACCCTAAAAACCACATCAAGTATATGCTTATTTGATATATATACTTACAAAAATAAAATACGATTACTCAAAAACCGATGAAAATTAAAACCTTAAAAATATCATTAAAAAAATATTTTCTATCACATTAACAATTATATGTTATAGTCGAATTTTAAAATGCATTAATTTTATATTTATTTTCGGATGATTCCTCATCCGAATTTCAATGTAAAATAATTTTCTTATCACCTTCCTATTTTTTAATTAACTAATTAAGTTATAAATATTTTAATTGAAATAAATTTAACTATTTAAATAAATTAATTAATCTCAATTTAGGCCAAAAGGATACCTTATGTCTAGGTCTACCATGATTAATTATAAAATCACGATTCAAGATGCAAATAATTTCATCAGAAAAATCATCAAAGTAAAAGATATTCAATTTAATAAAGAACTTCTTTACGAAACAAATGAATGGTTATGGATTTTTGAAGACAATAATGAGTTTTGTCCATTTGAGCTCTGGAGTTTTATGGATCGAGTAAAAGTACATGATGGACTCATTTTTAATCATAAAATATATAAAGTCATTGAGGTCACTAAAATGAATAAAATAAGATATATATAATAAAAAAGCTCATATTATGAGCTTTTTTATCTATTTTTTAACCATACAGCTATCATTTGGTTTTTAATATTTTTACAGCAGTACCAGGCTCATGATTGTTTAATGCGAGCCAGAGCACTTTACTGTTATCCACATGCCCTTTAGTCATGACACTTGCAATATCTACCTCAAAATTTTGCAAAACGTCATTTGCATAGTAAACGAGATTAAATACTGATTTTATTTCAATGGCTTGTTTATTGATCATCACATTCAACTTTCACTATTTTTTCATATAGAAAAATTAGATTGTAATTTATAGAGTTTATTAAATTCGGTGTAGAAAGACTTTCCATCTAAATTTAATGCCAGAACCGTACCAGATTCTAATTCAACTTGCTTCGTCACCTCAACCAAGGTCTGACCATGCAAGTTACTTTGGACTTTTTTTAATGGCACAATATTCACGCGAATAATGTCGCCATTTACTGCTTTGGCTGTTGTCCAGCCGTTCATAATATTCATTATAAAACCCATATTTATGAGCTTTTGTAATCAGAAAAGATTAATTTACATGTATCCAACTTGGATAGTGATAAGTTAAAGGCATCTCGCCTAAGATCTATAACAGTTACATCAGCTTTGATGACACATAGGTGTCGATTGATCATATTTAGTTTGATTCAACATAGCAGCCTGATTTGCTCAAACTGCTATTTACCGGTGTACCTTTTAGGTACACAATGCGTTAAAGATTTGAATTCGTATAAAATAATAATTACTTTTATAAAATTTGGGAGCGCAAGTCCATTAACAACTCAAATCTACTTGTTCTGAATCGGAACAATTTCGGCTAAAGTTATAGTAACACCATTTCTCAGTAATACCTAATTTAAGTCGCTTTCAGATACAACTCTCATTCGTTTTAATTGCTTTATAATTCGGCTTAATATTTAGCAAATTAAGCAAAATTGAACATATAAGTCATATCCGGAAATTTTGAAGACAATTGAAAAATAAGAATAAATAATAAATTTCACATGGCGTTATTTATCGCAAGTTTTGAAACATTGAAAACGTAATAGCTTTACCTTTCATGTCATTAAAATCTCTATACAACGTATTGTTTTTAATAAATAAGTTGAAGTATTTATTTTCAGATAACGCTTTATCATCTTCTAATGAAAAAATAGTGATACCAGCTTTTGAAAATAGATCGTCTAAATTTTCAAAAGTCGTATTCTTTTGAAAGAAATTCTCAGAAAGTATTCTTCTGATACTTACTTTTACTGTCATTTTGAACCTCACAAACGAAACAACTCTTTCAAGCATACACATTTAAATGATGCTATTGGCAAAATAATTTTTTTGTTACAATATTTCAATAAAATCAAGATTTTGATGCTTTTAAATTATTAAGCTGCTGTTTCATATAACTGACTAAATTATCAGCAAATTACAAGTGTAAATTTTATGTCTCACCCTAATTTTTAATGCTCATTTTTATAAAATTTTTCATTCAATTTTCATAAGTTTTTATATTTTAATTAACTTTAAAAAACCCCTTTCGGGGTTTTTGCATCTTCTAACTTATGTCTACTTATAGATGATTCAAATAAGAGACGAAACATATGATAAACATGAAATTCATCAATTAATATCTGATATCTTTTCGCTACTTAAGAGGCTTTAAGTCTGATACTTTTTCGGCCTTAGGTTGCATCGTTTTACTGCTTGAGTAGATAAAGTAAAGCGCTATACCCAAACAAATTAATGCCGCGAATCGTTCAATAGAAAAAGGCAAAGCTTCATTATTCAACCAGCCAAAATTATCGATCAACATACTCATGAGCAACTGACCGAAAATCACAGCAACTGTTGCAACAGCGGTCCCGATACGCTGTACAGCCAGCACCATAACAACAATATATGGCACACCACAAAAAGCACCTAATAATTGCCATTTAGGTACATCAAGCAAAGTCCATGAATGTTTGGGTTCGAAATAAAAAATTAATAAGGCAGTAATTAATGCACCAACCGAAAAGGTTAAAAACGCACTTTTAAACACACCGACTTGGCTTCCAAGTTGGCCATTAATTGCAGCTTGAACACTCAACATGGCACCACCAAACACTGCCAATAGAATCATAAATGTTGTGATCATATTCGCTATCCTCGTGCAACCAAAATAAGTGCAATCACAATAAAAACTAGAGCAATAAGACGTTTAGAATCGATTTTTCGATGTGATACACCCAATAGACCAAAGTGATCAATCATCAGACTTTTAAAAATCTGTCCGGCTAAAATACCAATCATGGTCATGGCTATGCCAATCACAGGTGTAGTAATGGTCAGAATAATCACATAAATCGGACCCAATACACCGCCAAGCAACTGCCAAGAAGGTATTGAGAAAAATGAAGGCGTATTTCGCGGACTAAGAAACAGCATCATTAAAAATGTGAGCGCTGCACCAACTCCAAAAATACTGAATGTTGCCCATAGCTTCCCGATTTGTGCACCCAGTGGACCTAATAACCCAGCTTCGACAGACAGTCCCATTCCACCTAAAATGGTTAACAGAACAAAGACCAATTGCATGATTAACCCGATCGTTGTATTGAAAGCAACGCATATTAATCTAGCCAATTCATTTTAAAAACCGCATAATTTATAAATCACTTTTGCAAATATTGCACAAATGAATCTTTCACATTCTATTGATATACGTGCGCTTCGTTTATTTGTTCAGGTGTATGATGCGCAAAATTTTTCTACTGTTGCCAGAAAAGAAGTGGTTTCAGCATCATTAATTTCAAGAACCATTCAACAGCTTGAAAATGCACTGGAGCAGCAACTTTTTTATCGTAATACACGGGCAATTACCCCCACGGAATCGGGTCATTTGTTTTATGAATATGCCAAGCGTATTCTCAATCAGTTTGACGAAGCTCAAGAAGCTTTACAAGATAAGACTGTTGAGCCATCTGGTCTCATTCGAATTAATGCGCCTGTATTTTTTGGTCAACGACATATTGCACCATGGTTGACAGGCCTCTGTAAGCGTTATCCAAAACTTTCGATTGAGCTGATTCAAACCGACGAATATATCGATCCATTTAGAGACAGCACCGATCTGGTTTTTCGTATAGGCGTACTCAACGATTCATCTTTACACGCGCGAGTATTTGGTGCACAAAAATATTATCTTGCGGCATCACCTGAATATTTATGCGGATACGGACAACCTCAACAACCTGCGCAGTTGTTAGAGCATAAAGCGCTTGTTTATAAAGGGTTTGAAGGGCCAAATCGCTGGTTAATTAAAGAAGCAGATGGCGCATGGACTCAATTACCAGTCCATGCACTCATGACATCGAATAATGCTGAGAGCCTTATGCGTGCAGCACTTGATGGTCTGGGTATTGTCATGTTCCCAGATTGGCTCATTGGAGAAGCGTTAAAGTCAGGTGATTTAGTTCAATTACTTCAACCGCATGAAGTCTCGATTAAATCCCAACCTCAATACATTGCGGCAATTTATCCAAATGCACGCCATCCACCCCTGAATGTTCGTGCAGTCATCGATTACTTTAGCGAGATTTATGGCACCCCACTTTACTGGCAGTATTAATCACTCAGTAAAATTAAAATTGAACTCAACTCATTTAACGAGCTACCAGTGCCGTGCCAAGTTACTTACATACAATTCCTGAACCTTCTTTGTAGTAATCCGTCGCGGTTTTGAGCTCTGCCAACAATTTGGTTTCATTAAACTGATTTGGCTTTAAATGAACCAGCGCCGGTATGTATTCAGATTTATAAACATTGGGCCAATCGACGCACAAAATCTGGACGCGCTGGGTTTGCGAAGTATTGGGATTGTCGAGCAAGTCCATAAAATGACTAATTTGTTTGTCCGATTGTTCAAACTGGGCCTGATAGTTAATTGCTTTTGGCGCCTTTTGTGCTTGAACAGCTTCGGAGCTGCGCATCGGTGCAGAGGCCGAATGCACTGCGCTCGATACATGATCTGCCGATGTCTTTGGCTCAGGTTGTTCTGGTGAACGATCACATGCAGTAAGCGATAAACTAAGGAGCAAAAGCGCGAGACTATGACGTTTCATCATGATGTGAGTGGCTTAAAAGCTTGAGTATAAGATGACTTTTCATCTAACACTACTCGATTTATAGTAACTTGTTTAAACAACTCTCAATTGATTCATAAAAAATACCCGCTCGAAGGCGGGTATCTTGTATCAGTTTAGTTTGGTTGAACGTGCCATTACCTGTTCAGGCACATTTTGTTTTAAAATCACTGCAAGTGTTTTTTCATTTTTTGCAGTATCAATGCCATTACTTGCCAATACTGCATTCACATCTTTAGGGCTTAAAGTAAACATGGCGCCAGTCATTGGATCTACAACCAATATTCCAATCAGACCACCAAAAATAATATTACCGAAATACCAGCCATTTAAGCGTGACTTGACTTGCATGGTTTGAGTTTGATATCCATCTTTAGAAAATGAGACTTGATAGTTTTCAGGCTGGAAAAAACCGGCGCTTTTTTTGAGAGTTACAGTCGCAGGAGTTTGTCCCATATGCACTTTTTCACCTTTTTTATTGGTGATCGTGATCGTTGCAATTTCTGGTACGCTTTTAAATGACATCGTTTGGGTTGAACCCGTAATAATGGTTGCACATCCTGTGAACGTTGCAGTGACTGCCAATAAAGACGCAATTAATGTTTTTTTCATTTCAAACTCAATGATTACATGTTGTAAAAATTTAGAAACAAAACTTTACACTTTGTTGTTATATTGTCAATTTTTTCTTTATAATTTCATTGAGTTAGTTGCTTTTTTAGGCAAATTAGATACTTTATTCATTTAGAATGATGCCTTGATTGTGGGATGATGAGTTAAGTAAGGAAAATCGACATCATTTGGGTTTAGCGGTACTCATTTCACTACGCCGCGATATTCATCATTGTTTTTTTGATTATTCTTGATCTAATTTTTATATCTTGATAAAAAAAATAGTTTAAAACATTAATTTATAATAATTTTGATGAATTCTTACGACTCTAAATAGAATCACATTCTCAATATTTTTAAGATTCCTTATTTTTAAACTCCCTGTATGATGGAAAAATCGTCTACTCCATGTCTGCGCCAAAAAATTTTAAGATTTGTCGATACTAACAACCAGATTTTCAATCAGAGCTCAATAAATAATCATCGACAAAGGCCAAACTATGACGTATATCGAAGCAAATAAAATAGGGAAATCACGTTATGGCAACAACAGATTCAACCTCTGGCGCTCAGCCCCCCTTTCTTTCTAAGCAAAGAATCATTGCAAAGCCAGATTTTAATCGCTGGCTCGTCCCTCCTGCCGCTCTTGCCATTCATCTGTGTATTGGTATGGCCTATGGATTTTCGGTGTTCTGGCTACCGCTCTCCAAAGCAATTGGAATTGAAGATCCTGTCGCTTGTGCTGCCGATGTCGGCTTTTTTCAGCAATTGTTTATTACCACTTGTGACTGGAAAATCTCGACGCTCGGCTGGATGTATACGCTGTTTTTTGTTTTGCTGGGGAGCTCCGCTGCAATCTGGGGGGGGATGGTTAGAGCGCGTTGGCCCACGAAAGGCTGGACTGATTAGTGCGCTGTGCTGGTGTGGCGGCATGCTGATTTCTGCGCTCGGCATTCATTTACATCAGTTCTGGTTGATGCTTTTAGGATCAGGCGTGATTGGCGGAATTGGCTTGGGTTTGGGTTATATCTCCCCCGTCAGTACACTAATTAAATGGTTCCCCGATCGCCGCGGTTTGGCAACAGGCTTGGCGATTATGGGCTTTGGTGGCGGTGCCATGATTGGTTCACCTCTTGCAGTCGAATTAATGGCACACTTTTCAACACCAACCAATGTGGGCGTGGCAGCGACTTTTGTTTGCATGGCGCTGATCTATTTTGTATTTATGGTTGCGGGTGCTCTAACTTACCGAATTCCGGCACAAAACTGGAAACCTGCAGGTTGGGAACCGAGCGCCAAAATGCAGCAAAATGCATTTATTACCAAACAACATGTGCATGTTAAAAAGATCTGGGGCATCCCTCAGTTCTGGCTGGTCTGGGCGGTACTCTGCATGAACGTTTCCGCGGGGATTGGCGTGATTGGCATGGCTTCACCCATGCTTCAGGAGGTTTTTGCGGGTCAGTTAATTGGGCTACCTTTAAAATTTTCAGAACTTAGTCAAGATCAGCTCAAAACTATTGCAGCAATCGCTGCCGGCTTCACTGCATTGCTGAGTCTATTTAATATTGGGGGTCGGATTGCGTGGGCCAGTTTATCCGATCGTATCGGGCGTAAAGCCACCTATAGCGTATTTTTTATTTTAGGTGCGGCTTTGTACGCTTTTGTACCGTTTGCAGCGCAAATGGAAAGTAAGCTGTTATTTGTTGGGGCGATCTGTATCATCATCAGTATGTACGGAGGTGGATTTGCTACAGTTCCGGCTTATCTGGCCGATTTATTCGGCACCCAAATGGTTGGCGCAATTCATGGTCGATTACTCACCGCATGGGCTACCGCCGGTATTTTAGGGCCTGTGATTGTCAATAATATGCGTGACTATCAACTTGGTTTAGGCCTTGCAGCGAGCCAAGTCTATAACCAGACCATGTTTATTTTGGCAGGCTTATTAATTGTGGGTTTAATTTGTAATCTATGTATTCGTCCGGTCAATCCCAAGTATTTCATGACGCCAGCCGAACTTGAAGCCGAGCAAAAAAGTGCCGAAAAACATCATGAAAATCAACAAGTATCTAGTGCGATTCCGACTGAATCGAGTACTGCAAGTAACAACCACCTGTTACTGGTGGTGTTGGCATGGTTAGCGGTGGGTATTCCATTACTCTGGGGCATTTATCGTACACTCATCAGCGTTAAAGCTTTTATTCAGTAACGCTTAGCGCATAAAAAATCCCGCATCGGCGGGATTTTTTATGCGCTAATAATTAGCTTGCTAGTCGCTTTTGAACCAAGATCGATCCAACAGAATAACCCGCACCAAATGAACATATTACGCCATATTCATTTGATTCGACCTCATGACCCGTACGATGCAGCGCAATCATTACTCCCGCAGATGACGTGTTGGCAAATTCATCTAAGATAATAGGTGTGCGCTCAGGTTCAGCATCTTTACCCAATACCAGTTTGGCAATTAGCTGATTCATGTTCAGATTAGCCTGATGCAACCAGAAACGCTTGATCGACTCAGCTTCAATTTGGTTTTTTTCAAGTTGTGTACTGATGATTTTTGCCACCAAAGGACACACTTCCTTAAATACTTTACGGCCATCTTGTCGGAACTGCTTGTCATCACGTACCGCATCTTCGCTTCGATTTAAAAAGCCGAAGTTGTTGCGAATATTATTGGAAAACTGGGTAAACAAATGGATATCTAAAATTTCAAACCCATTTTTAGTTTCGGTGTCCTCAATAATCGATGCCGTAGCAACATCACCAAAAATAAAGTGACAATCGCGTGAACGATAGTCGGTATGGCCTGAAGTAATTTCAACATTGACCAGTAGCACACGGCGCGCGCCAGACTTAATGGCATCATATGCCTGTTTTAAGCCAAACGTTGCCGCCGAACATGCCACATTCATATCATAGGCATATCCTTCGATCCCGAGCGCCGTCTGTATTTCTACAGCAACTGCCGGATAGGCACGCTGCAAATTAGAGCATGCCAAAATCACGACATCGATATCTTCCGGAACTACCCCCGCATTGGTCATGGCATCCTTTGCTGCCCACATGCCCCATTCGGCTTGAATCGAAAGCTCGTCATCGGTACGTTCTTCAAGGCGTGGGCGCAAGCGTGATGGATCAAGTACACCTGATTTTTCAATCACGTAACGGCGCTGAATCCCTGATGCTTTCTCAATAAACTCAGCACTTGAGCCTAAACGCTCTGGCAACTCACCCGCAGCGATTTTCTCAGCATTGTCCTGATTATACTGTTCTACATAGGCATTAAGACTTTCGACCAGTTCTTGATTACTAATCGATTCGGCTGGATGGTACAAACCTGTACCGGTAATACGTACGCCCATGTAAAACTCCTTATGAGAATGCGGGGATTATTGAATTCCTAAACGCTGCCAAGCTTTTTGCAGACGTGATGATGACACTGGCATCTTAGTTTTCATAGGTTGTGAAAACAATGAGATTCTCAGTTCTTCAACCATAAAATAAATCTCTTTAAGTTCAGGTTTGTGCTTAAACTTAAAGAGCTTATCCATCCAAGGGTCAACATCGGCAATGGCCGACTCATCACGCTTTAAATTATTGGGTAAACGATCTAAACGCATTAATAATGCTTTTAAATAACGTGGATATTCAAGCCAAACCTCTGACCCTTGCGTATACACAAAGTCGCTAAGCTGCATTAAATCCAGCTGATCTTCAATATCGTCAATGCTACGACCAAAAATATCGCCATCCAGCATCATCAGTTGACGACGAATGTCTTGCCACTGAACAAAGATATCGGAAATCACTTCTAAAGCCTGCTGTCCATGCGTTAAGAACTGCTGTTTGACCTGTTTAAGCAGTGCTTCAAACTCAGCCTTATTGACTGGTAAGGTATCGATGCTGAGCTGAAGTGTCGCATACACCAGCATTTGCTCGAGTTTGGCTTTTTCACCCAAAGGTGAATAGGCCAAGAAAAGCGGTTTGGAAATCTGCTTTTTCAACTGGCGAGTTAAATC
This sequence comes from Acinetobacter sp. 243_ASPC, assembly GCF_001054715.1. NCBI lineage: Bacteria > Pseudomonadati > Pseudomonadota > Gammaproteobacteria > Moraxellales > Moraxellaceae > Acinetobacter > Acinetobacter sp. 243_ASPC. The sequence continues at coordinate 10,183 of NZ_JVOR01000008.1, forward strand.
CCCCAACTGCATATGAATCAGGCGAATCACACCTTCACGATGCTGCTTAATCGCTTCATGCTGATCGTTAAAGGTTTGAATGACCACGCCAGATTCATCTTTTTGCTCGAGTGCAGTAAAAGCTTTAGCAGGTACCAAGGCCTGATACTGCTTTACCACCACACCCGTTACTTTCTGCGATGCTTCAAATACGAAGTTGTCAGGAAATTGTTGAAACTCGCCTTTCAACTGTTTCACCGGACGATGAGTTTCGGTACGACAACGCGCTTTGAGTTCAGCAAGGTCGCGTCCTTTTTCAAGAATACGCCCTTTTTCATCGGTCACCACAATAAACGGCACCAGATACTGCTCAATTCGCTCAAAAGAGAAATCTTTTTCAGTGATCTCTTCGCCACGAAGTGCAAAAGCCAAAAATTTAAAAATATGCTGATTTAAATGGACAGCATCAACTGATTGCATCAGTTTTTTGGCTGTATCGGGAATGGGAACCAAATGACGACGCTTGTCTTTAGGCAAAGACTTAAGCAAAGCTTCGATTAAATCCAGACGCCAACCCGGTATCCCCCAAGACCAACGATTTTCATCCACTTGTGGCAGTGCCTGCACTGGAATTTTAACCGTTGCACCGTCTTCATCATGACTCGGATCGAAACGATAACTGGTAGCCAGACGAAGTTCACCATTTTGCAAATAATCCGGAAATTGTTGCGTGGTTGGTCGATCATTTTGCCAGAGCGCATCGTCATCAATAAACAAATAACGGGGCTGTTTGGGTTCAACCGTTGCACGCCAGTCTTCAAAACTACGTCGACTTGCTATTTCGGCAGGAACACGTTCGGCATAAAATTGATAGACCGTTTCTTCATCAACCACTAAATCACGGCGACGCAACTTGTCTTCAACTCGCTCAACTTCTTCGAGCTTAAGTAAATTATGCTTTAAAAATGGTGGCGTGATGCCTAAATTGCCAGTCGTGAGTGCATCACGTAGAAAAATTTCACGCGCAGCAGGATGATCGACTTTTTCGAAATTGACCAGCCGCTTTGGCTCTACAATCAGGCCAAACAGCGAAATTTGTGCATAAGCTTGTACCAAGCCTGTTTTTTTCGACCAGTGTGGCTCGTAGTAGTGATATTTCAGTAAATCTCGTGCCGCAAGCAATATCCATTCCGGATCGATTTTGGCCAAAGTTCTTAAATACACCTGTGAGGTTTCGACCATTTCGAAGGCCATGACCCATACCGTATTCGATTTGTGCAGCGTACTCGCTGGAAACACTTTGGCTTTTTGCTGGCGCACAGCCATATAAATGTTTCGTTCATCGGTTTTATTGGCAATAAACGACAGCAAGCCTGTTAGCAGTGCGCGATGCAAATTTTCATAGGTGGCAGTTTTTTCATTAAAAGATAAATTTAAGCCTTTTGCCAGATCGACCAACTGTGCATGGGTTTGCTTCCACTCGCGCAAACGTAACCAGCTCAGAAAATGCTGACGAGCAAAATGACGACGTTTATTTTCACTCGATGTTTCCGGGCTATTTTTTAAGGTATCCCAGAGTTTAAGATAAAACAAAAAGTCAGAGTCAGCTTCACGAAACAACGCATGTTTCTGATCGGCTTGCATTTGTTTGTCGGCAGGACGCTCACGCGGATCTTGTACCGCGAGCGCACTCACCACCACCAAAATTTCGTTCAATACGCCAAAGTGAGAACCGCCGACAATCATACGCGCCAAACGCGGATCGATCGGCATGCGTGCCATGATTTGCCCAACTTGAGTCAGTGTGGCTTTTTGTTCATTAAACGCGCCCAGCTCGACCAACAGCTTGCGTCCGTCATTGACTAAACGATGGTCTGGCGGTTCAATGAAATCAAATTCTTCAACGCGCCCCAATCCCAAGCTTTGCATCTGTAAAATAACCGAAGCCAAATTGGTTCGTTTAATTTCAGGCTCAGTAAAGGCCGGACGGCTAGTAAAATCTTCTTCGCTGTATAGACGAATACATACACCCGGCGCAATACGACCACAGCGTCCTTTACGCTGATTTGCTGCGGCTTGTGAAATGGCTTCTATGGGTAAGCGCTGTACACGAGAGCGATAGTTATAGCGCGAAATTCGCGCAAAGCCGCTATCGATGACATAGCGAATGTTGGGTACAGTCAGCGCGGTTTCGGCAACGTTGGTCGAAATGATAATTCGACGGCCTTTATTTCCCGGCGTAAAAATCTTTTGTTGTTCGCTTAAACCCAAACGAGCGTATAGCGGCAAAATTTCGGTATGCTTCGGGCCATATTTTTCTAATGTTTCTTGTAACTCTCGAATTTCCTGTTCAGTACTTGAAAAAATCAGGATATCTGCATGCTGTGGATGGCCTTTTTCTTCGGCATCGGCAAAGCATTCTTCGACTGCCTGTACCACTGCACGCGGTAAATTCTCTTCAAAATCATCAAACTCATCGTCATCACTACTGCCAATACTTAGCTCAGAAATTGGGCGATAACGGACTTCAACCGGAAAGCTTCGACCTTCCACTTCAAAAATGGGTGCATGATTAAAATAAGCACTAAAACGGTTTACATCTAGCGTTGCCGAAGTAATGATGACTTTTAGATCAGGGCGTTTGCTCAAAATTTGTTTGAGATAACCCATAATAAAGTCGATATTCAATGAACGCTCATGCGCTTCATCGATGATGATGGTGTCGTATTTATTTAAAAAGCGGTCATGTCCCAACTCAGCCAGTAAGATACCGTCTGTCATGAGGCGCACGATGGAATCATTCGAACCTTGCTCATTGAACCGCACTTTAAAACCGATTGATTCGCCTAGCTTTTCGCCCACTTCTTCTGCAATACGCTGAGATACGCTACGTGCTGCCAAACGACGCGGCTGCGTATGACCAATCATGCCAGTAAGACCACGACCAGCCAGCATAGCAATTTGAGGTAACTGTGTGGTTTTTCCTGAACCGGTTTCACCGGCTACAATAATCACCTGATGTTTTTGAATTGCTGCAATCAATTGGTCTGCATATTGGGTAACTGGCAGATCCTGATTCAGTTTAATGTTGGGTAAACGTGCTAGGCGTGCTTTGACTTGAGCATTGGATTTCTCAAATAAAGACTGATATTGCTCTGGATTTTTATCTTTACCCTTGCCTAGTCGATTTAAGCGATGTCGGTCACGCACCATAACCATTTGATCTACATCTAAACCACTATGCACAGATAAGTATTCCTAATCATTTTCAATAGATCGTCCATTTTACGCGGGAATATGCATGAACGAAAGTCATTCAGTCTATTTCTTTTTTTGTGAATGCGCTTGAAATTAATCACATACGCCTCAATACAAACAAGAATGCGGCGTGCTGAAGGCTGTCATAGAACGATCATACAACTTGCCTAGAGTTGTAATACCGATCGGATGGAGAAATCTTAGGCAATTGTATACTCAATTCATTTTTCCGATATTGTTTATGCAAAAATACTATTTCCCCAATAAGTCAAAGTTCTTTATTCTATTTTAAGTTTTAAAGTTAACGATAACATCTCATTCATGATATATGGAGAAATTGATGAGCTTAATTAATACTGAAGTTAAACCATTTAAAGCAACAGCTTACCATCAAGGTCAATTTGTTGAAGTCACTGAAGCCGATCTTAAAGGCAAATGGTCTGTTGTATTCTTCTATCCTGCAGACTTTACTTTTGTTTGCCCAACAGAATTAGAAGATTTGGCTGACAACTACGAAGCATTCAAAAACCTTGGTGTTGAAATTTATGGTGTTTCTACTGACACGCATTTCACACACAAAGCTTGGCACGACACTTCAGAAGCAATCAAAAAAATCCAATACCCATTAGTAGGCGATCCAACTTGGACGCTTTCTAAAAACTTTGACGTGTTAATCGAATCTGCTGGTCTTGCTGACCGCGGTACATTCGTGATCGACCCAGAAGGTAAAATCCAAATCGTTGAAATCAACGCAGGTGGTATCGGTCGTGATGCTCAAGAACTTCTTCGTAAAGTAAAAGCAGCGCAATACGTTCACGCTCACCCAGGTGAAGTATGCCCAGCTAAATGGAAAGAAGGCGAAGCAACACTTGCTCCTTCTATCGACCTTGTTGGTAAAATCTAATTTACCCACAGAAAAAGCCGCCCATTTGGGCGGTTTTTTTATTTAAAATATTTAAAAAAAACCATTAAAAAAGCCCGCTTAACGGGCTTTTCAGCAACATGTAATATCAGCGTTACGGCGCTAATATTCTGATGTTTAACGCAGTCGTATTCAGGCTTACATATCTGTGTTCACCTGACTAAGTTATCCTTGAAGTCAGGAAGAATATGTTGACCTTGTACTAACATTAGCACTGAAATACAAAACGGTCAATATTTAATCAGTTTAACGTCCTTTTTTAGTACCAATCAATCATATTAAATTTCAATTACTTAGTATTTAATCGTTTTGAAAATAACATTCCATCGCAATTTTTTAACAATTGAGTAAAACAAAAAAGGCTTTGTTTGATCACAAAACCTTGAGTGCCTATATATAACTCAGTGTCCTAATTGATGAATCAACGTGAGATGCTTACGCACGCCCTGATCAATCACATGCGGCATGATCGAATTCATCATGACAAAACCACGTTCAGGCCAACCAATGTAGATGGTTTGTTTGTCTTGCAAAATGGATTGCACGATCACTTTAGCCACCAGTTCTGGACTGTCTGCCTTGCTTCCCATCGCCTTCATCAAATCCATAGCTGCCTGACTGTTCATGGTGGTCTGGGTCGCGCGTGGCGCCACATAAAGTACCTGAATATTGCTATCTGCAAGCTCTCGTCTAAGTGCTTCCGAGAAGCCTCTTAAGGCAAATTTAGTGGCACAATAAGTGGTGTATCCTGCAAAACCCAATGAGCCATAGATGGAACCAACATTGACAATCTTGGCCTGACCACCTGCATTTAATTTTGAAATCAAACCTGCTGTTAAGCTCATGGGCGCAGTGACATTTAAATGCACCAGTTTCTGAATTTGCTCAGGTGTTTGATGATCTAAAGTAGCAAAGCAATTTACTCCCGCGGCATTGATCAGCAGATTTAAGCCATCAATTTGCTGAGCAGTCTGAATGACCTTGTTTAGATCTTCAAAATTGAGTAAATCTGCACGCAGGACTTTGATTTGCCCCGTATATTTTTGCTGCAAAGACGATAAAGCCTGTGTATTTCGCGCAATCGCCAAAACTTTAGCGCCTTCTTTACAAAGTGCATCACAGAGGGCAAGTCCGATTCCCCCACTTGCACCGGTTAGTACCACATGTGCATTCGATAATTGCATCCCTGTCACTCCTCTTTTATGCAGCGAATCGCAGACCGAGCGCTGGAACTTGCTCGTACATCTGGGTATATAACGAGAACACGACTTTTGAACAATGAATAATGTCTTGTTGATCTTTTTCGTCGGTCACACTGTTCATGAGTTTTTCAAAATTTTGCATGTGCGAAATATCTAAACTACCGTGCGACTTTAAGTAGCTAAATGCTTTATTCGGTAAGTTTAGATGTTGCTGAATTTTCTCTGCTGCTTCGGTGGCCACTGACACACTAGTGCCTTCAAGCACATTAACCATACCAAACAGCGCAATAGGGTTGACGCGTCTAACCTGATCAAATAAAAATGCCACCATCAATTCGATTGGCTGACACGGGCGGCTATTTTTCACAATCTCTGGATCTACACCGCAAGCTTTGAGGTCATTTAAAATCCACTGCTCGTGCCCTGCTTCTTCTTCAATATATTCGCAAATGGCAGGTTGCAACCAAGACAGACGCTCTGGAAGTTGTGCGCCTGCGGCCATCATGAGGGGTACTGTAAAGCGCACATGATGATAGGCCTGGCTTAAAAATGCACAGTACTGTTCAAGTGACAAACGACTATTTAACGCATCTTCAATCAGGGAGGTTGAAAAAAGTTTCTGTCTTTCCTGAGCGGTTGCATTTTGAAGTTGTTGAAAAAATTGCATAGTAGATTCCTTTAAGCAGAAAAAACATGTTGAAAACGACGTGCGATTTCATCGCGACGCAATCGGCCATTTGCAGTGGCAAGTTGATTGTTGGGACTAAAGGGTTCTGTAAGCCGAACCCAGTGTTTGACCTGAGCATAATCAGGCAACTGATGATTGGCATGTTGAATAATCTGATCGATCTGTTCGTTGGTAATGGCTGTATTCACCGGCCATAGCAGCGCGTAGTTTTCTGGTAAAGCTTCACCATAAACAAAAGCTTGCCCCACGACGCCCGTCTGGCTTAAAAGTGCTTCGACCCATTCAGGATTAACATTACGACCGAAACTGGTAATAAACTGATGTTTTTTACGACCACGAATGTATAAAAAGCCATCTTGGTCAAGATGTCCTAAATCACCTGTCGACCAGTATGGGTCTGGCATTTGTGGATGATTCAGATAGCCAAGGCAGCGGTTATTGGCCACTAAAATTTCGCCGTCTTCAGCAATTTTGACCTGTACATGCGGTAAGGGTTTACCCACGCTCCCTGCACGATTCGCTTCTGGTGTATTTAACGCTACGACTGAAGCACACTCTGAAAGTCCGTAGCCTTGATAGACAGGTAATTGAAGTTTATTGGCTTTCTTGAGCAATTCTGGATTGACATGCCCACCGCCAACCGCAATAAACCGAAAGCATTCAGCGCGAATGAGTTTGGTGGAAACGGCTTCGACCAGCAAAGCAAGAAACTGAGGAACTAAAATCAGACTCTGTGGCTGTGAACTTTGAATAAATTTTGCGAAAGTTTGTATATCAACACTACTTGCGCCGCGTAATCCTAGTTCGGCTGCTTTGGCCAACTGGATGCTGCCGCCACGCATTAAAATGGCATAGCAGCCGATATTTTCAAGTAACACCGCTAGCGGCATTAGGGCTAAATGTGATTCAGGCTGAGATGAAGCAATCGCATGGCAGAGTGATTGCGCGACTGTTAGAATTTGTTCACTTCCTAAACACACAGCTTTGGGTTGACCCGTAGTGCCCGACGTAAAGGTTAATTTTTGAGTTGTTTCTGGTAACGCAATGTGTAGAGGTGCTTTTAAACGCCAGTACCCCTGCTGTTTTTCATAGCTCGCCTGACCCTCTAAAATAAAATCAGACTGAGTAATAATTAGATCGGCTTGAGAAATTTCAAGACAATATTGCAGCTGTGAATGGGTAAAAAATGGAGGCAATAATATGGTGGGAATGTCAGCAAAAAGTAAAGCTAAATCCCAGAGTAATAAATCGACTGAGTTTTCTAAAAACAAAGCCACCATACGAGTTGACAGCTGTGTCAATTGTGTTTGTCTGGCTTGAATTTCCGACCAAAGCATTTTATAGGTGATCTCTTGATCCTGATCACGAAGTGCAACCACATTTGGAGCACTCAAGCTCAATTGCTGCAATCTGGATTTAAACTCGGTTAGTTTAGGCAACATGATCGATATCCTCACGAAGTGCTTCCAAACCCATTGCATTAAAGATATTGAGCTGATTTAAATTAAACGCACATTGCATAACATCTGCTGCAAATACATGCGGATGATGGCTGTAATAACTTCCCCAATGCTCATAACCATCTTCCAGTCGCTCGGGGTCGGCATCTCTTAAATCAAGCAAAGATAGACCCAACTTTTTGAAGCTGTTAATGAGATGGTGATGCCCTGTAAAACTCACCCATTTAAAATGATTCTGTGCCAGTATCCATGTGAGAAAGCCGATAATTAAACGCGAACTACCATGATGGATACCCGACAAATTCCCAACTTCAATTACCTGCTCACGCGTAAACACACGACCAGTTTTGTCATTGATCATTTGCTCGATTGGTTTATCTAAGTATTGCTCCAGAAAGAGTGTGTGAGTCGCAGCTAATCGAATTCCTACGACAGCTTGACAGTGCATATTGCAATCAAACACTGCCAAAAAGACTGGCATGAACTGATAAATTTCAGCTGCATAAATGGCACGAAAACGATCTTGTACAAACAGTTCACACTGTGATCTGAGTGGATGAGCTTCGTCCACACAAAACATATTGAGTTGTGCTTTTTTATCTTTCACTTCAATTGGAAAGTGTTCTTTAAATACTAGGCTCATTTGAATATTCCAAATATTCGATAAACTTAGTATCAAAATGAAAAATGAAGAGATTCTTAGGAAAACTAAAAAAATACTCAGTGTGATTATATTTTTTTGTAATTAAGCTAATTTTAAGATAAATAAAATTTCATAAAAATTAAATACTTAAATAAAATATGATTTTAAAACCTTGTTAACGATTCATCATATTTTAACTAAAAATCATTATAAAATGAGAACGCATACCATTTAAAATTATCATCTTGATATTTTAGTTATGATCATATTAAACTAATTTTAATTGAATATTCAAAAATAATAATCAGACCGTATCAATTAGACGTATAATTTCAAAAATTTCTTTGGGGAACGTTATGTCATCTATTTATTTGGCAGGCTCTGGCCAAACTGTTGCTAATGTAAGTGTAGACTATCCGCGACCTGACCGTTTAGTCAGTGGCAATCCGAAGCGCCTAACCTATGATCTTTATCAACATCCCGTAATGAACTGTGGTATCTGGGAATGTGAAGTTGGGTCATGGAATATTCAGTTCAGTCCGCATAAACAAGAATTTTTTAGCGTTATTCACGGAAAAGTACGCATTCATGATGCTCAATCAGAGCAATTTATCGAGGTTGCTGCCGGTGAAGCGGGCATTATTCCCCCAAACTTTCAGGGTCGTTTTGAAGTGGTAGAGCAAGTCAAAAAGTATTTCGTGATTGTGGATGTAAGTTAAAGATTTTTATTGAGTATTCATAATGAACTCCCTCTTATATGGGGGAGATGAATACAACTTTTACATCTCAAACATTCATTTAGAATGAATATTTTTGATTTAAATACATGTTGTATAACATCACTAGAAAAACCCAAAATGTAATGGTTAATATTACAGCAATGAAAGTTTTAAAAATCATCCCAAATTGTTTTTTAGAATGGAAAGAAGTACTTTTGTGAGATCTTTTTATAGCTAAGGATCCTTTAATCATTAAAAATGAAAAAAATAAAAAAGGTAATATGATAAGCCCTAAGGAAAAGTAATATTCTGGAGGAAATTTTAAGTTAACAGCATCAAAACATTTTTGTTTTTCAATTTTTTCCTCAAGAGTAAGCTCAGATTGTTTTATTCCAAGATTGAATTCTTGCTTAGATAAGTATTTATTCTCACAATAATCGATAAACTTTTCTTTTTGATTACGGCTATCAGCGCTTTTAGTACCAGATGAATGAGTTAGGTTAAGATATACTCTAGTTGTCATTGTATAAGCGGTTTAAAAACGTCTGTGAAATTGAAATGATAGCAAATTTAAAGACCCCAGATCATTTACTTTTTGATTAAGAGCTTCATTCATCCTCTTCTTGGTGCAATCTTGGTGCAATTTATTGTTTATTTCTGCAATTTTGTTGTCATTTTAATCAAAATCACAAACGCCAGACAATAAAAAAAGGGCTTACAAGTCATTGAAATTGCTTGTAAACCCTTGTTTTATCTTGGTAGGCATATCCAGACTCGAACTGGAGACCTCTACGA
>NZ_JVOR01000009.1:0-15927 GCF_001054715.1 Acinetobacter sp. 243_ASPC
ATATCACTTATAAGTGTTGTTCAAATTTCCTGATCCACCTCTAAAACAAGGTCAAGGGTGTAAATATGACTAAATTAAAAGCGATACTCGCAAGCGTTCTGGTGACATCAACCGTACTCACAGCAGGCTGTGTAGTCGATCCATTTGGTTATGATGGTCCTCATCATCGAGATGGCCATGGTCGCTATGATCGAGACCATCGTGGATGGGATGACCGTGGACGTTATGATCATCGTGGTTGGGATGACCGCCGCTAAATCAAATATCAAACAACGCTTTAAACATCAAAAAAGCCTTCATTGTACTGAAGGCTTTTTTAATCAGGATGATTGATCCAAAATCGATTCAAATGCTTTTAAACGCTTACGAATAGAAAGCAACTCAATAATCGTTTTCCACGAATTAATTAAATACTGGAATGAATCACGTACTTTATTGAATACTCCACCGATTTGATTGATCAAACCCAAACTTAGTTTACCCGCTGCAATCGATGGAAATAACACAACCAAATTATAGAGAATATCTAACTGACCATACCAAGTCGCAGTCAAGTTAAAATAAGCATAGTGAAAATAAAGACGAAAGTAATTTGTACGCACACGGCTAAATAATTCTTTCAGTGTTGCGGGTCTAGCACGGTCAGCATGATCTTCACCATAGACCAACTCTTTACGATAGGCCGCTTCCACTTTTTGATTATTAAATTGCAAGCCAGGCAATTTAATCCCGACCACCATCAAAAGTACCGTACCAAATACTGCCCAAACGATGGCGGCCCAAACCAACGAATGATTAAGCTCACCAATAATCGGAACGACGGGTACATATTTGGAAAGCTGAAACAATAACGGTAAAAAGGCAATCAAGGTCATCATGGCCTTGACCAGTTCAACTCCCAAGTCTTCCATAATAGTGGCAAAACGCATGGTGTCTTCTTGCACACGCTGTGAGGCACCTTCGATGTGGCGGAGTTTATCCCAATGCCCTGTATAGAAATCATTCATTGCAGTACGCCAGCGAAAGACGTAATGGCTGGTAAAGAAGGAATTCACGACAGCCAGCGTTACCCCCACCATGGCAATATAAAGAAAAACTAGAGTTTCTTTATACAAATCCATAATGTTACCGCCACCATTGGTCAGCATACTCTGAATGAGATCCCAAAATGGAACATACCACGCATTGACCAAAACACTGATTTGTACGCCAAACCAGATATTAAATAAAATAAATGCACTTCCCCATATCGACCAGCGTTGCCAAGGGTTGTCTGACAGCATTTTCCAGAACCCAGCAAAAAGCGCGGTTGCGATAAAAAACCAGATATAAAACCATATAAATGCGGGAGACCAAAAACGTGCAACACTTACCGCCAGCTCCGCATCGGCATAGCCCTTAGGAAAGCCAACAAATTCGCCCCAGTGTTTTCCACCCGAGTACCACAGCAGCAGATTGATACCAAACCAAAAAATGAGGGATAAAACAAACCATTTCGGTTTTGGAAAAAATGATTTAAACATGGTAAATTTTTATTCCTTCATGACGAATCGTCGCATTTGAATCAAGCCTAAAGCGCGAAACTTAAATTTAACCTAAACGATATTTATCGTCTCGTTGTAGATTGATCCAATTTCCTGTTCTTTTAATCATTTTTTGTAACAAGTGCAAGCACCAAAGCATCTTCATACAATATCGCCATTGAGCCAGCTCAAAAACTCATTTTTTTGCAACGTAAAAAGCGTATGATAAAAGCGAAAATCACAATACATAATCATAACAGGACCCTAAAATGACAAAACAGATTCTCATGTTGGTTGGTGACTATGCAGAAGACTATGAAACCATGGTGCCTTTTCAGTTTTTAACTGCTTTAGGCTATGACGTGCATGCGGTGTGTCCCGATAAAATTGAAGGCGATCATATCGCCACAGCCATTCATGACTTTGAAGGTGAACAAACCTACAGTGAAAAGCGCGGTCACAATTTTGCCATCAACTATAATTTTGAAAACGTACAACCCGATCAATATGTCGGCTTGGTCATTCCGGGTGGACGAGCACCGGAATATCTGCGCATGAATGCACGCGTGATTGCCATTGTACAGGCCTTCGATCAGGCCAAAAAACCCATTGCGGCGGTGTGTCATGGCGCACAAATTCTGGCGGCAGCAGACGTTTTAAAAGGTAAAACCTGTTCGGCTTACCCCGCTTGTGCTGCCGAAGTTAAACTGGCTGGTGGAACCTTTGCCGATATTTCCGTGACCGATGCCGTGACTGATGGTCATTTGATTACCGCACCCGCATGGCCTGCCCATCCTGAGTGGCTGGCACAATTTATTAAAGCTTTGGGAGCAACCGTTCAGCTTTAATACCATTTTTGTTTTTACGGCTGCTTGGCCTGCGCATCGACATTATGCAGATCAAGTGCCGTTTGAATCGCATCTAATTTTTTTTGTGCAGCATTGATGCCCGCCTGAATGGTGGCCTCACGTTCTTTTACATCAAAGATATGTGCTTTTTCATAAAGTTCTGGCTGAATCACAATATCAGCGTGTTTGAGTTCTTCATCCGCTAAACGGTTTTGCATAATATTAATGTTCTGGTTAAACAGTCCCCAGATGTTGGTGGTTTCTGTATGGATGGGCTGTGCCAGAATATCGACTGCAATAACGACGTCTGCACCGAGTGATCGGGCAACTTCGACCGGTACAGGGCTGACCAGTCCACCATCGACATATTCTTTATTTTGAATTTTTGTAGGTACAAACATACTCGGAATCGAAATTGACGCTCGGACGGCTTGCCCGGTATTGCCCTGATTAAAAATGGTTTGTTTGCCTTGTTTTAGCTCGGTTGCCACCACAAACATCGGAATTTTCATGTGCTCGAGTGGCTGATGATTAACTTGCTGATTGACATAATCTTCAACTTTTTTACCATCAAAAAAGCCTTTTTTATCGAGGGTCAGTTCACGCACATCGCCCACTTTTAAATTAAGCGCGATATCTCGTAACTCACTCGATGTTTTTCCGCTGGCATAAATCGCGCCCACAATACTGCCTGCACTGGTGCCCACGATAAAATCTGGACGGATACCATGCTGTTCGAGTACTTCAATCACGCCAATGTGTGCATAGCCACGCGCACCACCACTGCCCAAGACCAGCGCCACAACCGGGCGTTGCTGCTTGATCGAAGCAAAGGATGCTGCGACCTGATCACGCTGTGTTTCTAGTAAAGGCTGCGCAATCGGTTGATGCTTTTCTACAGGTGCGTGTTGACACCCTGCAAGTATCAGGGAAAATCCAAACAGTAGAATAGACAGACATCTCATTGCAATAAAAAACCTTTATCCTGTTTTTTTGTTTGGCAAGTTTAGTCGCATGTTACAAGAAAAGCTGTATCGAATTTATATCAGCTCAAAAAAAAGCAGCCTGTGAAACAGACTGCTTTTTTATTTTGAATTTTAATTACCAGATATCGCTATCGACTTTTTTCTTCATTTCAGGATATTGATCAATCTTGAATTCAGGGTTTTTAATTCCCTTTTTCATTTGTTCACGATAATCCTTGAGAAGCTTACGAACAAATGGCGTGAGCAACAAAATCGCAATCAGGTTGATGGTCGCCATAATACCCATAAACAGATCGGCCATCGACCAAACCAACGGAACACTGCTGATTGCGCCAAAGTAAACCATGAACAATACAAAAATACGGAAGATAAACATGACTTTCGGGCTGTTATTGATGAACTGCATATTGCCTTCTGCATAGGCATAGTTGCCCAGCACAGCCGAATAACAGAACAAAAATAGCAATACCGCAAGAAAATCACCGCCCCAGCTACCTAGCTGTGATTCAAGCGCACGCTGGGTCATTTCAACCCCAATGGTGCCACCGTCGTGATAAACACCCGAAATCAGGATAATCAATGCCGTTGAGGTACATACAATGAAGGTATCTACAAATACACCGAGCATCTGTACCAAGCCCTGATCGACTGGATGTTTCACTTCCGATGCAGCAGCGGCATTCGGTGCAGAACCCATCCCCGCTTCATTTGAAAATAGACCGCGCTTGATGCCCTGCATCATGGCCAATGAAATCATTCCACCAAAAAAGCCACCTGCCGCTGCTTTAAACTCAAATGCTTCGGTGAAGATCAGTTTAAAAACATCAGGCAAAATATCGTAGTTGATGACTGCAATATATAGTGCAGCCGCCAAATATAAACCTGCTTTAATTGGAACAAACATTTCAGCAAATTTGGCAATACGTTTGATACCACCAAAAATGGCAATTGCCACCAATACCACCAAGGCCAAGCCAACCCAAGATACTTCGAAGTTGAGACCGCCAAGAGGCAAGATGATATTGGCTTTATCCCAGCCCCAAGAGTGCGAGGTTGCATTGGCAATCGCATTGATTTGTACTGAGTTAAATACAAAACCATAGGTAAAAATAAGAGAAATGGCAAACACAAAGCCGAATGTTTTACTCTTTAATCCCTGAGTAATGTAGTAGGCAGGTCCACCGCGGAACTGTTTAGTTTGCGTGTCACGGACTTTAAACAACTGAGCCAGTGTAGATTCGGTAAATGCCGAACTCATACCCAATAACGCAGTTACCCACATCCAAAACACTGCGCCAGGCCCACCTAACGCAATCGCGATCGCCACACCGGCGATATTTCCAACCCCAACACGGCTTGCAAGACCAGTTACAAAGGCCTGAAACGGCGTAATACCGTGTTCATCTTCACCGTCTTTACGGCTTCCCTTCATGACTCGAATACTTTGCCAGAACATACGAATTTGCACCGCTTTGGTTGCGATGGTGTAAAACGTACCTGCTGCCAGCAAGAAAACGACCAGAAAATCCCATAAAGGATCATTAAAAAAGCTGACCCAAGACATCAGGGTTGCAGTTAATTGTTCATTCATATCTGAAACACTTGTGTTTACCATATCACTATGGTGTCTATCTAAATCCCACTAAATAAATAAAAAAGCCTCTACAATCAGAGGCTTTTTTATTTATCGACATTTTGAATCAATGTGCCCTAAATCATTTCTCTAGTTTCACACAAAAAACTTAAGAATTACTTGAATTACGGTCGCATTGATTAAATCAACAAAAAATGCACCACACAGTGGAACAATTAAAAAAGCTTTATGAGATGGCCCATACATATTGGTGATCGCTTGCATATTCGCGACGGCGGTAGGCGTTGCCCCCATCCCAAAACCACAATGCCCTGCTGCAAGAACAGCAGCATCATAATTCTTGCCCATGACCTTGAAGGTCACGAAAGCTGCGTATAATGCCATTGTTAAGGTTTGTGCTGCAAGGATAATCACCAAAGGACCAGCCAAATCGACCAATTGCCAGAGTTTGAGCGATAAAAGTGCCATGGCCAGATACAACGATAACGATGCATTACCGAATACATCAATCGCGCGATCAAAAATATCGACACGAAAAATGCTTTCCAATACGTTACGTAAAATGACGCCGCCGCCAAGCGCCCACACAAATGTAGGTAGCTCAAACCAGGTGCCTTTACTGTAACCGGTCATGAATTCTGCAAAGGCCAGACACGCTGCAAACATCCCCAATGTGGTAATGGCATTGTCTGCCGTGATGAGACGTACTTGATGCGGATTTTCAAATGGCGCAAGATTTTCAGGATGCTCATCAACATGCGTATCTCGATTACGAATTTGTGCGTCGGTTCGAGCATGCGACAATTGATGGCGTTGAATCAGAAACTTGGCCAAAGGCCCGCCAATAATTCCTCCAATAATCAAGCCAAAGGTCGCACTGGCCATGCCGAGTGCCAAAGCGCCCTGAATACCATGTTGAGTCTCTAGAATTTCTCCCCACGCCCCTGCAGTACCATGCCCACCTGTAAGTGTAATCGAACCTGCGATCAGTCCAATTAACGGATCGATACCCAGCAAAGTAGCCAGACTCATGCCAACCAAGTTTTGCACGACAATAAACGAAGCAACGCAGACCAAGAAAATTACCAGCCCAATACCGCCTTCTTTGAGCTTGGCAAAGTGCGCACTTAAACCAATCGAAGCAAAGAAAATCAGCATAAAACTGGTCTGGAGTTCACTACTAAAAGTAATGCTGTAGCCCCAGATCGAATGCACCACCAATGACAACAGCGCAGCAACAAGGCCACCTGCGACTGGTTCAGGAATGTTGTAACGTCTCAGAAAGTCAATTTTATTGACTAAAAATCGCCCTAAAAGTAATACGATGACTGCTGCAATCAACGTATAGAAGGCATTAAATGTAAATTCCATATATTTTCCATTTAACTCTCAAGCATTTAATCGATTTTCATTCTTCTAATATGTGAATGATAAAGATGACTAAACGGAACCTTGAGAACAATTACCCAAAAGAAGTGAAACAGAAAGATGAATTCAGATAAGAACAAACCGTTTGATTTGAAGCAAAGCTAAAAATCATAAGGCGTTCAGTATAGTATACCATTACAGTAGACACCGTATTTTTGCTGTAATTGAGGCGATTTTTTTACGCAATATCACTCATTTTTCATAGTTCCAGTTGCAGTTTATCCACTACAGTCTGTTTTTGATTTTATAAAATCGGTTTAAAAATTGCAGATGAATCCTTTATAGTGGAGGCATTAAAAAACGGATAAGGAACGCCCATGCAGTCCGAGCAAGTTCAATTGGTCGATCAAGCCATTACGTCTCGACATTCGGTTCGTGCTTTTTTACCCACCCCCATTGAACCTCAAATCATTAAAGATATTCTGGCAGTCGCAAGCCGTGCACCGTCGGGGACCAACACCCAGCCATGGAAAGTGTATGTAGTCACTGGCAAAACACGCGACACCATGATTCGCCGAGTATGTGACGCTCAAATCGCACTGACCAATGATCCAAGCCACGCCGAGCAGTATCAGGAAACATTCGCTTATTATCCTGAAAAATGGATTTCACCCTTTATTGATCGCCGCCGTGAAAATGGCTGGGGCCTGTATGGGTTACTCAATATTCAAAAGGGCGAAAAAGAAAAAATGGCGCAACAGCAATTACGTAACTTCCAGTTATTTGATGCACCGGTTGGACTGTTTTTTACCGTCAATAAAATGATGGGAGTCGGATCGAAAATGGATATTGCCATGATGATTCAAAACGTCATGATTGCTGCAAAAGCCCGCGGACTAGATACCTGCCCTCAAGCTGCATGGAATCATTTTCATCCGATTGTGCTTGATGTACTTCATGCATCTGAAGATGAAGAGCTGGTCTGTACGGTGGCTTTAGGCTATGCAGACCCAGATCATATTGTAAATACCTTTATTACACCACGTGAAAGCGTCGAGAGCTTTACCCAGTTTTTAGATTAAATCCATCGACTCAATCAAAAAAGACCTGAATATGCAGGTCTTTTTTATTTATTTGAGGGCTTAAGCATTTTGCAGCTTGAGCTGACGTGCGACAGCAAAAATCGCGATTACCCCTGCGCCAGAAAATAGCATCATCATGATGCCCATATTTAGTAGGGCATTCCAAACGAGAAAGTTTAAAATTACACCACCCAACAGACCGCAGCCAAACTGCATACTGCCCATAATGGCACTGGCTGTACCTGCACGGGCGCCTTGTCTCGACATTGCAAGCGCCATGGCATTAGGTCCAGTCATTCCTAGCCCTGAAACAGCTAAAAACAAACCTGCCATCACCATTGCAATTGGCGCATCTGAAATCAGACCACTCAAAAGTACTAACGCTGCACCTGCTAGCTGAATGAACCCCCCTATTTTAAGCCGAGTCATGGTGCCAAGTTTAGATACCAGCTTTTTATTGATGGAAGAGACAATCATGATTCCCAAGGCATTAAAGCCAAACGCATAGGCAAACTGCTGCTGCCCCAAACCATATTGATCCATTAAAACAGAAGATGCTGAACTGATATAACTAAACAATACCCCACCGGTTAAACACCCCGCCAACATCGGGAAACGAAAGCTGGTATCTTTAAAAATCGCGGCATACAAAGTCACCACCTGATAAGGGCTAAGTTTTAAGCGTTTTTCAGGTGCCAAAGTTTCATCAAAGAAGAAATGAATGCACAATAAACATAAGCAGCCAATCAGTGCGAGTAACCAAAAAATAGCCTGCCAATGGAAAAACTCCAACACCATTGCACCCAGCGCTGGCGCTGCAATCGGTGCAATCCCCATCACAATCATCATACTTGAGAAAGCCTGTGCCGAACCTTGTACATCGAGCCTGTCACGTATGGCAGCACGTGCAATCACAACACCCACGCAGCCGCCCAGCGCCTGTACCAGTCGGGCTAAAATAAGCGACCATTCATCTTGCGCCAATACACATAATGCACTGGCCACCACATATAAAGTGAGTCCAACATATAACGGCGCTTTACGGCCGATTCGGTCACTGATCGGGCCATAAACAAGTTGACCGATTGCCAAACCCAAGAAATATGCAGGCAGGGTATTTGCCACCATACGCGTGGTGGTTCCAAAATCACTGGCCATTTGTGGTAAGGCTGGCAAGTACATATCAATCGACAGCGGCCCAAGTGCGGTCAAAAGGGCCAGCAGCATAATCCACGCAATTGAATATTGACCGGGTAATCTACTTTCGGACATAGTCACATTTTAATATTAAATACGGAGTGTGAAGACAAGCTTACACTGTCCATAGTATGATTTCACTGAGTAATAATAACGATGATGACTCAACCTGACGTGTATGCAGGGAGGTGTCTTTCACTCAATAGCTTAAAGGAATCCCCTTGAACTCTTGGTTTTCCAAACTCAAACAAGCGACTTACAACACTTCGCTGATGTATAACCTTCGGATGCTGATTGCATTTGCAGGCACTGCCTTTGTGCCCTATTTTCTCGATTATCAACTGGCCACTATTCCGCTCACCCTCGGTGTGGTTGCCGCTGGCTTGAGTGATATCGACGACCGCTTTTCTGTTCGAATCATGAATCTGGTCTATACCTATGTGGGCTTTTTTGCCGCTGCAACTTCGGTACAGCTTTTGTTTCCACATCCGGTGGTATTTGCGCTGGGATTGATTGTGGCCTGTATTTTCTGGATTTTATTGGGCTCTTTAGGGCGCAGATACACCACCATTTCCTATGGATGCTTGGTGGTGTCGGTTTACTCAATGCTGGGCGTACACCTCTTTCCAGAATGGTACATGCAACCTGCTCTTTTAGTGTGCGGTGCAGCTTGGTATGGTTTGATCGCCACGATTAGTTTCTTGTTATTTCCGATTCGCCCCGTACAAGATAAATTATCGGCCTGCTATGCATCGCTGGGTGATTTTTTATTTGCTAAATCCAGTGTATTCGATGTCGATATGACACCTGACAGTTATCAGCAATCCTTGATTGATCTATCGATGGAAAACGGCAAACTGGTCGGAATTTTTAACGATTTAAAAGCTTCATTGCTCACCCGACTCAAAGGCGATCGCGGACAAAAAGACACCCGACGCAGCCTGCAATATTATTTTGTGGCACAAGATATCCATGAGCGCGCAGACTCGGCGCATATCAATTATCAAGAACTGAGTAAAATTTTTCAGCACAGCGACATTTTGTTTCGCTTCCAACGTATTTTGACCATACAAGGCAAAGCCTGCAAGGATTTAAGCGAAAGTATTTTAAAGCGACAACCTTATAAACATAACAAGCGCTTTAAACACACCTTTGAAAATCTCAAACAGTCTTTGGGGAAATTACGTCACGATCAGGTTTATGATCCGCTTTGGGTCAATGCGCTGTATGCGCTTTATCAAAATTTGAAAGGTATCGATGCACAGTTACGTAATTTAGAAACAGAGCGTAATATTGCTTTAGATAAAGTGAAGCAGATGGATCATCAGCTTAAAGACGACGATCTTAAGGGCTGGAACGATATCATTGTGCGGATTCGTCAAAACCTAACACCAGAGTCGGTGTTATTTCGTCATGCTGTTCGGCTTTCTGTGGTGTTGTTTGTAGGCTACATTTTTGTCCAAACAACCGGTATTCAATACGGCTACTGGATTCTATTGACTGCGCTGTTTGTTTGTCAGCCGAATTTTAATGCCACCAAACGCCGACTGCGATTACGAATTGTGGGTACATTGGTCGGCATTATTATTGGTATTGCGATTTTATACTTTGTGCCTTCACTTGAAGGTCAGTTGCTGATTTTGGTGTTGAGTGGCGTGTTGTTTTTTGAACTGCGCAGTAAACAGTATGCACAAGCCACAGCCTTTATTACCATTTTGGCGCTGATTAACTTTAATTTAGATGGCTTCGGTTTTTCTGCGGGATTACCACGCATGATCGATACCCTCATCGGCTGCGCGCTGGCGTGGCTAGGCGTTAGCTTTATCTGGCCAGACTGGAAGTTTCGACGCTTACCGCGCACCATTCGCCGTGCCATTCAGGCGCAGTGTAATTATCTGGTCGATGTGGTGCAGCAGTATCATCATGGTCGAAATCATGGTCTGAGCTATCGGATTGCGCGCCGTACTGCGCATAACACCGATGCAGATGTGGCATCTTTAATTTCTACCCTTGCGACCGAACCTGATTTTGATCCGATTCAAAAAAATCTGGCATTCGAATTTCTGTGCTTACATCATACTTTTCTCAGTTATATTGCTGCGCTGGGCGCACATCGTGAAAAGATTGATGATCAAGAGATTCTCAATCTACTCAATAAAGCATTAGACGACATTCAAGGGGCTCTGCTCAGAGATGAAATGCCCGGGCTAACCGCACAGAATATGCTGCAAACCATTCGGCAGCGTTTAAAGCAAAATAGTGAGGAAGATCAACTGGCTATTATTATTTTGCAGCAGCTTTCCCTGATGTACAGTATTTTGAATCAGCTCAGTACACTCAAGCAAAGCCTGAGTCATGATCGGGATGATGCCGCCACCGAATTGGCATCGCTGTAAATCGCATGAAAATGGCACAATATATTCACGGATTGGCGTGATTTAATGCTAAACTTTGGCGAGTTTAAAATTCACTAATTGCATTTGCACTATGACCGCGAAAACTTTATACGCTTATACGCTACAGCCTGTTAACTACGAAGTGTCTGAAGCTGAACAACGTGATGCTCAGCTTAAGATTTGGCGTAGCACCAATAAAATCAGCACAAAAGCATGGATCATCATGGCAGTGGTTTTACTACTGTCTATCGCAGGGATTATTCTTCTTAAAAACTATTCCACCATTTTTTGCTGGGTTGCCATCATCTGTGTGGTGTTGTACTTCGTACTGCGCAAGTATGGCCTAGAATGGTATGTAAAACGCAAAATGAATGAATTTCCAGTTCAGGAAATTAAAGGTGTTCGTTTGGGCGTGCAGCCACACGGTATTGTGATGCGTCAGCAGATGAATGGCCAAGAAGGTGTTGGCACCATTGGCTGGAAAGATATCTATGAATGGTATAACACTCCAGATTTTATCTTGCTGAATTTTAAAGTAAAAGGACAGCAAGGTGCATATTTGCTTCCAAAGCGTATGGACACCAAGAATTTTTCATTTAATACCATTCGTAAGCACCTGAACGAACAAGTTGGTGATGCAAAATCGTTTTAATTTGAAAACCCAAAGAATGCCTCCGTACGCGGAGGTTTTTTTTATCTGCATTATTAAATGATAATGAAAATTAATATTATCTCGAAAATCCATATTATCTAACGAATCTTGAGCTATACTCTAGCAAAATTTAAATCTCTAATTTTGCGTTTACAGCCATGTTAAAAAAAGTCTTTTTCCAGATTCATTGGTTTTTGGGGATCAGTGCGGGTCTTATCCTTGCGTTGATGGGAGTAACGGGTGCGATTTATTCGTACGACCAGCAGATTTTAAAACTCATTAATCAGGACAGTTATGTTGTTCAGGCGCAAAATACGCCTAAACTCACACCTGCACAGTTGTATCAGCACTTTGAGCAGCGTCAGCCGGATCTAAAAATCAATAGTATTACTATCGCCAAAGATGCAACCACCTCCTCCACAGTAAATATTCAAAAAGAAGGTGAACGTCGCGGTTATAACATGATGGTGAACCCTTATACGGCTGAGGTACTGCCTGAAATCAAGGGACGTGGATTCTTTCAATTTGTTCAGCAGTTACACCGCAACCTAACGTTCGGGCCGGTGGGCAAGCAAATTACGGCAGCATGTACCTTAATTTTGATCTTTTTTGTACTCAGTGGACTCTATTTACGCTGGCCAAAACGTCACACATGGCGTCAGTGGTTGTTTGTAAAGCCAAAACTTAAAGGGCGCAATTTTATTTGGGATCTGCATGCCGTTATAGGTACATGGGTGGTGGTGTTTTATTTGTTGATGGCATGTACGGGCTTGTATTGGTCGTATGACTGGTGGCGTGACGGTATGTTTAAGCTGATGGGTGTTGAACGACCACAACCACAAATGCAGGCCGGACCTCGCAATACACAAGGTCAAGCGACAAATCGGATGCAAGGTCAGCCTCAACAAGGCCATGCAGGACGAGAACATCGTGGTGAAGGCCGCGGTGAATCTCGCGAACAACTCTCTTCTGCACAAATTTATGATGCACTGAACAAGACATGGACTGGTTTTAAGACCCAACTTGGCCGCGATTATTCGTCTATTACGCTCAATTTACCTAAAAAAGCCGATCAAACGATTGAGCTCTCTTTCATAGATGCAACACCACAGCATGAACGCGCCCGTAACTCAGCCGTCTATCACTATGGGACGGGTAAAATTGAAAAATTAGAGCTCTATGAAGACAAAAAACTCAATGAAAAAATCATGAGTAGCATGTTGCCAGTCCATCGCGGTAGTTTCTTTGGCCCGGTATATCACTTTTTTGCAATGCTTGCTTCTTTGGCGATGCCGCTGTTTTTTGTGACGGGTTGGATGCTGTATCTAAAACGCCGTAAGCAGAAAAAATTAACCTTGGCTGCACGCCAGCATGTCAGTGATCATTATATCGATCCAAATGCAACGCCTTGGCTCATCACGTATGCCTCTCAAACGGGTGTGGCGGAACAGCTGGCATGGCGCACTGCAACACGACTACAAGAAGCGCATCAACCCATTCAGGTTCGACCGGTTCAGCAATTAACCGAAAGTGACTTCAAAAATTCACCACAAATTTTGTTTGTACTCAGCACCTATGGCACAGGCGAAGCCCCAGATCTGGCCAGCAACTTCGAGAAAAAATTCCTAAAGTCTTCAATGGTTTTGAATCATCTCAACTATGCCATTTTGGCACTGGGGTCAAAAGAATATCCAGACAGCTACTGCGCCTTTGGCCATCGCGTTGACCTATGGTTGAAACAGTCTGGTGCACATGCCCTGTTTGATGTAATTGAAGTTGATAATGCTCATCCTGATGACATTCAAAAATGGAACACGGCACTGGCCAGTGCCACCAAACTTGAACTTCAATCGATGAACATCGAAAAAATCTTTGATGAATGGAGATTGAGCAAGCGTGAGCTTTTAAATCCTAATAGCCAAGGAGCATCTGCATATAATCTGGAATTTACCACAGCCAATGATACCATCTGGCAAGCTGGTGATATTGCAGAGATTCAACCGGGTAACTCGCCTGCACGAGTGAAGGCCTTTTTGGAAAAGCATCAGTTATCCGCACAAATTTATGTAGAGAGCATTGAAAGTACGCTGGCTCAAGCACTTTGGAATCGTGATTTAAACACTGATGTCGAACCATTTGCCAATCCGGAACATTTACTCGAACAACTTGCTGTATTGCCGACTCGCGAATACTCAATTGCCAGTATTCCAAGCCAGCAAGTATTACGATTGACCGTTCGCCAGCAGTTTGATCAAAATGGTCAATTGGGCTTGGGCTCTGGCTGGCTAACCGAACATTTAAGCGTGGGTGAACCTGTAGCCCTGCGTATTCGTACCAACCCCTCGTTTCATCTCATCGATGACAACCGTCCTATTGTTTGCATTGGAAATGGAACTGGAATTGCCGGCTTGATGAGCTTATTACATGCCCGAATTCGTCACGACTACACGGAAAACTGGCTGATTTTTGGTGAGCGCCAGCAAGCATGTGACTTTTTTTACGAAAATACGATTCGCGCATGGCAAAGCACAGGTATGTTGAAACGATTGGATCTGGTGTTCTCACGCGATCAGGCACAAAAATGCTATGTTCAAGATA
Organism: Acinetobacter sp. 243_ASPC; assembly: GCF_001054715.1. Taxonomy (NCBI): domain Bacteria; kingdom Pseudomonadati; phylum Pseudomonadota; class Gammaproteobacteria; order Moraxellales; family Moraxellaceae; genus Acinetobacter; species Acinetobacter sp. 243_ASPC. The sequence continues at coordinate 14,245 of NZ_JVOR01000009.1, forward strand.
TCTTGAGAGATCAGGCACAGATTTTAAAACAATGGATTGATGCAGATGCTGTCATTTACGTTTGTGGCAGTATCGAGGGCATGGCATCGGGTGTCGATCAGGCACTCACCGATATTTTAGGTGAAATTCAACTCGATGCGCTTAGAGCACAAGGTCGTTATCGACGTGATGTCTACTAAAATAATGTAGCAAATTCAATAATGGCCAAAACGAGATGCCAGCGCATAGCGCTGGCATTTTTTTATTTGCTATGATGAGCCGATCTTTTATATTTGACTTTGGCTTGATTATGCAGCATGTGACTTTAGCCAACCATCCATATACGCTGGGGCGTGTATTGGTACTCGGTTTAGGTTTGATTTTACTTATAGACGGATTAGCGCTGATTGCACTAAATAAAAGTCATTTTGGTGTACAAGTCACCTGTGCTACTGGTATCTTTTTAACGCTAAGCAGCCTGTATGGCCCTACTTTATTAAAAAAATTTGCACATCGTCCACGTGTTTTACGCTGGATCTATTTGGGCTGGACTGCATTTTGGCTATGGCTGGCCAGCGTGATCATTTTTTTTATTTTTTTGAGCCTACAATCTTTTAGCACACCTCAAATCTCTACACCTCGTGCCATCATTGTACTGGGGAGTGGCGTCGAAAATGGACAGCCATCGGCCATTTTAGCCGAACGCCTGAACAGTGCGGCATACTATGCTCAACACCATCCTCAAGCATTGATCATTTTAAGTGGCGGACTAGATGCACGTGAGCAAAAAACCGAAGCCGAAGTAATGGCTCAGTATTTACAGCGCAAATATCCGATGCTGAAGAATCCAGTCGCACTTGAAAATCGAAGTACCAGTACCGAACTCAACCTTAAAAACAGTCGGCCTATTCTTGAGCAGCAACATATTTCTTTGCAAGATCCTATTGTACTGGCAACCAGCGATTTTCATATCTTGCGTTCAAAGGCCATTGCACATAAACAAGGCTATCAACAGCCGATCATGCTCAGTGCACCTACTCCCCTTTTGAGCCGCTATAACACATGGCTACGCGAATACTTCGCCTTTATTAGTGGCTGGATTTTACGCGAGTACTAATTTAAACGGATCGTTCGAGGTTTTGGCAACTTAATATCTTCAAATAATTGAGGCTGCTGCACGTACAACTGATACAAGTAGTTTTTGATATCGAGCAGCATGGCTTCAGGGCGCACCAGAATATTTTGACCTTCGGGTGTAAGATTTAAGGACAACAGTGTATTTTTTTCACGTAAATACGGAATAATTTCTTGTACAAAATTCAATAAAGGAATTTCACGGGTTTGATAACTTTCCCAAGCCCCTTTAATCATGAGCTGTGCTAGCCCCTTATTTTGCCATATCGCAAACGCTTGCTGACCGTTTGGAGTGCCGCACAGGGCCCAGCCATCATCGTACAATGCCATTAACTGACGCTGCGCCACAATGCTTTCGATAAACTGCTTATAAAGTTCTTTTGGTTGTAATGTGGTGTGCTCGGAAGTCACTGATGCAGCTTTGCGTTGGTACGGATTTCTCATGAAAATTCATCAGTAACAGAAAAAGATCTAGTTGAATTTTATGAAAAATTTATAGATGACGCAATAAGGAGATGAGAAATTATGGTGGGCGCTGACGGGATCGAACCGCCGACATTCTGCTTGTAA